>JAQUYG010000033.1 GCA_028691985.1 Minisyncoccota bacterium | reverse complement strand
GACAACCACGCAGGTTGAAACCTGCTACTCCGCGCATGATAACTCCCTGCAGGAACTGTGTCTCCAGACCGGTTCCTTTTGGTTCGATTTCAGGATGAACATCTGCCATAGCAAAAAAACATTGTGACGAGAGTTTTTATTCTGTGAGGCTTAAAACTGTCAGGACCGGGTCTGGAGACCCGCTCCCGCGGTAGCACGGTAGGTGTGTGGCAGCAAAATAGAGAATTCCGAGGTCTGGCCTTTTAGGTGATTAAGGGCGGGCTTCTGTCGGATAGTGATACATATATTATGACAGTAAAAAGACAAATATCAGGACGGTGCTTATTATATATTGAAAGATTTTGCTAAAAGAATTAGAATACAAGATATAAGCCTTTAAGCTGTAAAAATGTCTAGAAAGAAAAGTCTGGTTGATAAGAATTTCTTGTTGGCGATTGCGACTTTGGTTGGAACGGCTATAGGGGCTGGTATTTTTAGTCTTCCCTATATCGCCTCTCGGTCGGGGTTTTCTATTGTGATGTTGATGATTTTTGTTTTGGGCATATTTATGATGCTCTCTAATCTGATGTACGGGGAGATTACTCTTAGAACTGAAAAAAAATGCCGTTTGGTCGGATATGCGGAAAAATATTTTGGTAAAAAAGGAAGAAGGTTTGCTGCCTTTGCCGCATTTCTCTCTTTCTATTCAGGTAGTCTGATTTATATAATTTTGGGCGGTACCTTTCTCAACGCTCTCTTGGGCGAGGTATTCGGTGGCAATGAATTCCTTTATAGCACAGCTTTATTCGCTTTTGTTTCGCTTTCTATCTATTTCAATCTCAGTCTTTTTAGTATCATCGAGTCCTGGATGGTTCTTTTTCTCCTTTTTGTCATGAGTGGAATAATTTTCAAGAGCGTGCCTCATATAGATTTGAACAATTTCATAACAGTCGATTTTCACCAGTGGTTTCTTCCTTTCGGAGCGGTACTGTTTTCATTGAGTGCGACCTCGGCGATTCCGGAATTGGAACACATTATAAAAAAGCGGCAGAAAAGAATAAAAGATGCAATAGCCTGGGGGACGGTATCTTATATAATGATTTATATAGTCTTTATTTCTGTTATCCTGGGTGTTACAGGGAACCAGTCCACCGAGGATGTATTTACCGGGCTCAGCCTGTTTATAGGTGATGGGGTCGTAACCTTCGGATTGATATTTGGTTTCCTTGCAGTCCTGACCTCTTACTTGGTAACTGGAATCAGTCTTAAGGAAACTTTCTGGTATGATTATGGGCTTAGCGAAAAGAATTCCTGGATTCTTACCTGTGCCATCCCTTATCTTTTTTTTCTTTTGGGGGTCAGGAATTTTATAGAGGTAATTTCATTTGCGGGTACTCTTACTGGCGGGATTTCCGGTATACTCATAATCCTTATATTTTATAAGGCGAAAGGTCATGGCAAACCTGCTTATCAGATAAAAGTTCCGGCGATTGTTTCCGCTCTAATGATACTTATTTATCTTATCGGCATAGTTTATCAAATAGTTTATAAAAAATGGTAAAAAACATATGCAGAAAATAAAATTAAAATTCATAATTATCCACTGGTTACCGGTCTTTTTATGGTGTGGCGTTATTTATTATCTTTCTTCGGTGCCGAGTCTCAGGTCTGATTTTTCCGACAGCATGGATCTGGTGCTTCGTAAATTTGCGCACATTACGGAGTTTGCTATTTTGACCGCTTTGTTTTTTAGAGCATCTTTTGAAAGATTTGGTAAAAAAAAGGCCCTTCTCTATGCCGTGTTGTTTGCCGTTACTTTTGCCTTTACAGACGAGTATCATCAGACTTTTGTCTTAGGCAGGAGCGGTAATGTTAAGGATATATTTATAGACAGTCTGGGAATTTTCTTGTCGATGTTTTTAATTGACAAAAAGTTCTCTGATGTTAGCATTAAAAGGTGATTTATAAAAAATTAAACATACCATATGCTTGCTTTTGAGGATCCGTATAATGTTTATGAGGTTATCAGGGTTTTTTCGATCAGTGCCATCTCTTTTATTGCGGCTATGGCCTTTACTCCGGTCCTTACTCACTTCCTCTATAAATATCGGCTTGGCAAGCAAATCAGGTCAGACGGAGACACTCCAATATTCTCCGCTCTTCATGCCAAAAAAAAGGGTACTCCGACTATGGGAGGAATTATAATTTGGGGGGTGGTCCTGCTTTTGGCACTTCTCTTGTGGGTGCTGTCGTATCTCACCGACATCTCCATATTTGATTCTTTGAATTTTTTAAACAGGAAAGAAACTATCCTTCCTCTGGGGCTGATGATATTGGCGGCGGTGGTTGGGATGTTGGATGATTTGATGGGAATTTTTCATATAGGCCCCAAAGGCGGCGGGCTTGGCATGAAAGATCGACTCCTTTTGTATTTCTTCGTCGCGGTCGTCGGTGCTTTCTGGTTCTATTTCAAGCTCGGATGGGATGTGATTCACATTCCTGCGGTCGGGGATTTTCCGATTGGAATTTGGTATATTCCGCTTTTCATTTTTATAATTGTGGCAACTTCTTTTTCTCTCAATGAAACTGATGGGCTAGATGGTCTTGCTGGAGGAGTAGTATTGCCGGCATTTGCCGTATTGGCGGCAATCGCATTTGTGCAGGGGAAGGTTGAACTGGCGATGCTTTGCTCTTCCATCATCGGAGCGTTACTAGCTTTTCTCTGGTTCAATATAAATCCCGCAAGATTTTTTATGGGGGACACTGGGTCAATGGCATTGGGTGTGGCAATGGGGACGATTGCGATGCTGACAAATTCGTTTTTGATTCTTCCGTTCATCGGATTCATACTGGTCATTGAATCTCTGTCTGTTATAATCCAGCTGACATCGAAAAAAATCAGGCACAAGAAAGTTTTCTTGAGCGCTCCTATTCATCATCACTTTGAGGCAAAGGGCTGGACGGAGTGTAAAATCGTTATGCGTTTCTGGGTTATCTCCTATGTGATGTGTGCTATCGGATTAGTTATCGGTCTTCTTGGAAAAGGGAGTTATACTTTCTGAGTTTTTTCATTTATTTGAAATAAAAGTGAAAATATTATATAATGTATCTAGTTAAGATAAAAATACTAAAGATCACTAAAATCATATGTTTGATTTGGTTATAAAAAACGGTGTGGTTATCGACGGTTCCGGCTTCGGCAGGGTGGAGGCGGATGTTGCGATTGAAAACAATCGGATAGTCGCTATAGAAAAATTACACGGTACATTCCAGGCGAAAAAAGTCATAGATGCTAAAGGAAAAATTGTTTGCCCGGGTTTTATAGATATTTTGGATCATTCTGATAGTTTTTGGACACTCTTTACGATTCCGCGATTAGACAGCAAAATCACCCAGGGAATCACTACTATCATCGGTGGAAATTGTGGATCTTCTCTCGCCCCCGTTTTCGGAGACTCTTCCATTCACTCAATCAGGAAATGGGTAAATCTGGATAATGTAAATGTCAACTGGTCCAGAATGTCGGAATTTTTTGGGGAGCTGAATCGCAGAAAGATAGGTATCAATTTTGGTACGCTGGTAGGGCATGAAACTTTGCGGAGAGGAATGTTGGGAGATGATGTAAGAAAAATAAGAGAAGACGAAGTGAAGATGATAGGCAAGATGCTTTATGATAGTCTCAAAGAAGGGGCTTTCGGTATGTCTACCGGACTGGTCTTTTCCCATGAAAGGATGGTTTCGCCCGATGAAATAAAGTATCTCGCTGAAATATTAAAGTCTGCGGATGCACTTTATGCTAGTCATGTAAGAGGGGAGGCGGAAGAGCTTTTGCCAAGCGTCAATGAGGCGATTCAGGTCGGAAGGGAAACAGGAGTTTCCATTGAGATTTCACACTTTAAGGCTATTGGTAAGAAATATTGGTCTGATATGGAAAGGGCTCTAAAGATGATAGATATTGCTAATGAGGAAGGCGTTAATATGGATTTTGATATATATCCATATGATACTACGGGTTCAGTTCTTTATATCCTTCTCCCCGATTGGGTTGCGGAGGGCGGAAGAAAAAAAATGATTTCTAGATTGAAAGATTTGGAGCTTAGGCAGAAAATCATCCGAGAGATGAAGGGAATGGATTATGACTATGAAAACATAATCATATCAATTTGCCCCAAAATCAGAGAAATCGTAGGTAAAAGGATAATCGACATGGCAAGAGGACAAGAGATATGCCCCGAGGAGGCGATAATTGAGCTTCTAATAAGCTCTAATGGGCATGTTATTGTTTTTGATAAGGGTGTTCTTAGTGAGAAAAATATTGAAATGGAGATTAAAAGCAATAATTGTCTCATATCTTCCGCTGACGCTGCTTACAATACGGAATACGCAAGAAGTGGGGAGCTTGTTCACCCCAGGTGTTTCGGTTCTTTTGTTAGGGTTCTTGGAAAATATTCAAGGGAGAAGCAGATTATAAGTCTTGAGAAGGCTATCAATAAGATGACCTTGATGCCGGCGCAGAAGATAGGTATCAAAGAGCGCGGACTTTTACAGACTGGATATTTTGCGGATATAGTAGTTTTTAATCCGGAAACTGTGGGTGACCGATCAGACTTTGAAAATCCTTATAAATATTCAACTGGTGTCGATTATGTGTTTGTGAATGGCAAACTTGTCATTGATAATGGTCAACATACAGGAGAATTGGCGGGAAGGGTTTTGAAAAAATAATCATTTCGGCGCCAAGAGACAAGATAAATATAGAGTATGGCTGACTTTCAGGATATGTTAAAAAAAATGGAGGAAAAATACAAGCAAAAATATGGTTTTGCTGTTTTTTCTTTGGATTTTAAGGAGTCAAAAAACGGGTTAATCATAAGTGGAAGAGTGCTTACTGAAAAACAAAAGAGTGAGACGGAAGAGGGGGCGAAAAAGATTTATAAAGGGGCCATCGAGAATAGGATAAAAACATTAAGTGATTCCCGTAGCAAAGAGTTGGGGTGGGCGATTGTAAAAAAAGATTTGATTGATTTGAGGTCTAGATTTGTCGATAGCTCTGTGATTAATGATAAAATTTTAAAGAAAGTCAGGGCGTCTCAATCCGTAAAAGGAGAAATTTTGCGGGTGCTTATGAAACAAGATGATCAGCTATTGGTTCAGCAGGGTGATTTGACAATGGGGTGGGTAGGCCGCGAGGATGTGATATTGAAGAGGATATCTTTACGGAAGGGTTGGGGGAAGGGCATCTTTGTGAAACCTGGTGAATTGATTGCGATCAAAGAACCTCGCAAAAAATTAATTTTGGAAGCTGAGAGGTTTTTGGGCGTGAAATATGTTTTGGGGGCCAAGTCGGAAAAAGCAATTGATTGCTCTGGTCTGACGCAACTCGTATATAAAAATGCTTTTGATGTGATTTTACCGCGTCATTCCTGGGATCAGAGAAAGATGGGGGTGGTGATAGACTCTGAAGATGTGGAGACCGGCGATTTGATCTTTATGACGAATAAAAAAACCAACATCAAGCATGTCGGAATTTTGGAAATTGCAGCCGACAATATGAAAAATATCATTCATGCTTCTGTCGGGAGCGGTGGAGTCGCTAGACAGGACTTCGGTGAGGTAGCAGCTAATTATAATATTTTAGAAATAAGAAGGATGATAAAAAAATAAATCCGATTATTATCTGAAAAACTTTAATATATAAGCAGGGCGATTGCAGACAATAAAGTTTTAAAAATCAGTTTGGAAAGAAATGACGCATATCCCTTCGGCATAATTTACCTCCATCTTTTTAGAAAATTTATATCAGCTTGTATATGGACATTGCCAGTGTTATAGATGTAAGAGATATATTTATCAAATATGTGTAGTATGGAATCACTCTATATCTTGTCGATACGATTTATCCCTTTTGTTTTTATTAATTTATATATTTCTTTTTGTTAATTTAAGCTATTATAATGCAAATAAATCTTGATCAATATAAAGGTAAGAATATCCATGTCGTCGGCATCGCTGGGGCGGAGGGCAGCGCGATTGCGGAGTTTTTGGTTGCCCAGGGAATCGGTAATATCGTCGGGCACGATTTTTCTGTGGACGCGGCGGAGTTCGAGAAGAATTTCAATAATACTCATCTGAGTTTGAACCCGGCAGAAAGAAAAAAAGCCTTGGAACATCTACGCAATCTGCCGATAAAAATAAATCTTCGAGCCGGTTATCTCTCAGGGGTCGAGGAGGCTGATGTGGTTTTTGTTTCGCAGGTATGGTTTAAATATCCCGTCAACGCTCCGCTTAAACCGCTTTATGAAAAAGGCGTCAAGTTCAAAACCATTACTAACCTTTATTTTGAGTTCGCCCCCTGCCCGATAATTTCTGTGACTGGGACCAATGGTAAAACAACAACTTCTAATCTTATAAAAAGTATTTTTGTTTTGTGGGAAAAAGAAAATCCGGATCGAAAGTTTTACTTCGCTGGAAATGATAGACAAAACATCCAAGTTTTGGATAAGCTTGAGGGCATGAAAGAGAATGATGTTTTTTTGCTTGAAACTAGCAGTACTCAGCTTGTCTTGAATTCAGGGATAAGTCCGCATATCGGCATCATAACCAATATAACCCCGAATCATTTGGATGATCATGGGACTTTCGAAAACTATATCAAGGCGAAGGAAAGTATGATCGATTATCAAGACGAAGGCGATTTTGCCGTTTTGAGTGCGGACGATGAAGTGACCCGTAAGATTGCGGGCAGGCATAAAAAGAATGCTTTCCTTTTCAGCATTGGAAGGGATTTGGAAGAAGGGTGCTTTATGGAAGGTGACAAAGCTATTATAAGAAAATCTGGCAATAAAGAGTTGCTATTTGAGAAGAGCGACTTGAAAATCTTTGGTGATCATAATCTCAAGAACGCTTTAGCCGCTAGTTCGGCCGCTTATCTCTTCGGCGCTAGCACTGCAGTCATAAGAGCCGGAGTATCCTCTTATGCGGGCATAAGGCACAGGCTGAAGCTTATATATAATATTGAGGGGATCAATTATTTTGATGATACGCAAGCTACGACACCGGAAGCGACGGTCGCGGGTTTGAATTCTTTTTCCAGGGAAACTGTTCTGGTTGCCGGCGGAGATGACAAGGGTATGGACTATACAGAACTCGGAAAAGTTATAAATAGTAAAGTAAAAGCACTTATGCTTTTCCCTGGCTCGGCTTCGGATATGATTGAGAAGGCAGTTAATAAGGACAAGCTTTTATTTGAGAAAGTAGAGACTTTTCAAGATGCGATAAAACTTCTTAAAAAATATTTTACGGAAGGCATTTTGAAAGATCAGAGTACGGTATTAATATCTCCTGCCGCCGCGCATTTTTATTCCAAATTTGTGGAAAGTTCTGGCAAGGACTTGAAGGAGTGGATCAAAGAGATGAAAGACTGAAACCGTAACTCAGATATTGTCAAAAAGATAAGAATCGGCTCGGATGGACACGACGATATGAAATTTTAGTAATCACGCCAATAAAAAAACACGCCTCACAAAACATCATTATTCAAGGCGTGTTTTTGTTATTTTTCCTCTTCGATAAGTTCAAGTACTAACGGTTCGCTGGAAATCACTTCATGTTCCGCCCCACAGGTCGGGCAGACGATGATCTCACCGATTTCCGGCATTTCTTCCTCGACAGGAATCGGAGAGTTACATTCCTGGCATGATGGCATAGTTTTTGAATTAGTTGATTATAATTTAATTATATTGATATAGAAAAGAAAGTCAAAATCTTGATAATGACGGGTTGGACATCTGTTTTTTTAAGGAGATTAGCGTGTCATTTTTGTCTGTCGTTGCGAGGGGTGGCGATATCAGTTCAGAATGGCAATCTTAATAATATACGGATAGCTTGTGATGTTTGGTTTTGTAGAAGATCTTTCTGCGAAACGGAAAAATCTCCAGGGCTGAGTTTCAAGATCATGTTCGCTCATTCGTAAATCGTTTTCCCCACTTCTGTTTCTTGTCATTGCCAGGAGGAGTATAGCTTGTCCCCGCGAAAGCGGGGGGGGCGGTGATCTCTTGAAGCTATACTGACGAAATGTGCGATTATCCAAGCACTGTCCCTTCCAATTGTGCAAGGACAGTCCTTTTTTTGTTACTCTGCTCTAGCCCGCACCCTCTCATTCCCAGTTCATAAATTATAAACACGCAATCCCAAAAACATGATCCAATGTATCAGTACAAATCCTTGTTCACCTTCCTTTTTCAAGCTATAATAATACTGTAAAAAAAAGAAACAATCATCCCGATGGAAAGAGAAAAAACTCCAGTCAAAAAATGTATCTTCTATAATATTTTTTTCCTCACAATCATATTTCAATTGACGGCAATTTTCATACCCATGAACCGATCCCATGCCGCCGATACCATTTGGACCGGAGCAGTATCAACCGACTGGGCAACTGCAGGCAATTGGAGCTTGGGCACAGTCCCTACTTCGGCAGACAATGTCACCATCCCTGATGCTTCGACGACAGATAATGATCCATCCATATCCGCCAGCGCAGTCGCCGCCAATGTCACGATTGCAGCCAGCGGAATTCTCAATGGCAACGCCAACACGATAAGCGTCTATGGCAACTGGACAAATGCGGGGACATTTAATCATGGGAATGGGACAGTTAATTTTTATGGTTGGACAACGGGCCCTTTTACTTTTACGCCCGGGTCTTCTTCTTATTATAATCTGGTATTAGATAAGAGGGATTCTGGTGGAAATCATGATGATCTTTCCATCTCAGGCACAGTTACTTTGGAGGGAAGTCTTAATCAGACAACCGGTGATTTTGTTTCTGGGCAGATAAACCTGGCTGGAGACTATACAATCGAGGCTAATTCTTATGGTTGTCCGGAAAATGGTACTCCTACCGTTATAAACTTTAACGGTGTCGTAGACCAGTCTATCGTGTATAACGGGGGACAAGGGGCGAGTATCCAGGTGGATAAACCGAGCGGCAGCCTAATTGTATCTGACAATATCGTTATTAGAGGTTGGAGCTATATAACTGGAGATGTGACCGGTCTGGATACCTATAGACTTATATTCGGAGATTATGGATTGGGTACATTTACTCCGGGGAGTTTTATATACGGCACTATTGAGCTGAATAAAACTCGTTCTGGAAATGATTATGATACCATAGCTATCTCTGGTACCGCTATCGTAAGTGGCGATTTCATTCAAACTAGTGGAGAGATGCGAAACGGTCAGATCAATCTTTCTGGGAATTATACTATTGGAGCGAATGCATATGGGGTTGAAGGCTCTTACAATACAACGGCCATTACAGTTGTTAATTTTAATAACACAATAGATCAATCAATTCTTTATTCCTCTGGTGGAATAGGATTGCATGTCACAGTCAATAAAGCTGGGGGTAGCTTGACCGTGACAGATGATATCTCTGTCAGTGGTTGGACATACACGCAAGGAACGGTAGTTGGAATAGACAGTCATGTTTTGACATTGAGTGGCAGACTATGGGACACTTTTATTCCTGGAAATCTTACTTACGGAGGAGTGGTAATAGATAAGTTCAATCACAATGGGAATTGGGATGAGCTTATTGTTGGTTCGGGTACGCTTAATATTTCTGGGAATCTTACCGTTACTACTGGAAAGCTGATTTTAAACACCAATAATCCTACGGTCAATATTTCTGGCAATGTCTCTATTGGTGCAATTAGCGCCATCTTTACCGCCGGCATCAATCCTATAACCGTCAACGGCAACTGGACCAACGAGGGGATTTTTAATCATGGGAATGGGAC
>JAQUYG010000007.1:41769-47862 GCA_028691985.1 Minisyncoccota bacterium | reverse complement strand
GTCTTGATGTTATTGAACTCCATGCCTCTGACAATCTCCAACTGCTCCACCGCCATGCTATTGGCCAGCAGGATCGCATTATTATTTCTTATGTTCCGCAGCACTACATTGAAAAGGTTAAAAAGCGCCATCGAGATCACGGCAAAAATAACCACCCCGATAATAGTTTCGACAAGCGTAAACCCTTTCGTTCCGTTTATATTTATATTTTTGTTTTTCATTTTCCTCCTTATATAAAAACGACTTTTATATGGTTTCCATGATGGAATACATCGGTTGTATGAGAGAGATAGCAAACACCCCGACTGCAAGACCCATAATCAACATTAAAATCGGCTCAATAACAGACGACAAGTTAGAAGTGAATTGATCAACCTCCTCCTCATAAAATTCTGCTACCTGCTTAAGTGTGCTCTCCAAGCTTCCCGTTTCCTCTCCGACTTCTATCATGTGGATCATCATACTCGGATAAATTTTATCATAACCGGCTATCACCTCGCTCAGATCCACACCTTTCTGGACTTTCTGACAGGCGTCTGCCGTGGATGTCTTGAAATAATAATTGTTCAGCGTTCCAGAAATGATGTCCAAGGCCTGCACGATAGAAACACCGCTGACAATCATTGAACTTAAAGTCCTAGAGAACCGGGCGACATTTACTTTCATTATTATATCTTTCACAACCGGCAATTTCAGTAAGAGACCGTCAAAGACTTTCTTTCCCTCCGGCGTTTTGATTGCCTTCAAGAGAAGAATCAGAAGAACCACCAAACCGGCAAAAATCCAAACCCCATAATTCTGCAAAGCGTTACTGATGAATATCAATGCCTTAGTACTGGCAGGAAGTTCCGCATTCGCTTCACTGAACATATTGAGCAGATTAGGAAATACAAACATCATCATCGCCACACCGACCCCGCCCATAGCGGTCAAGATGACAGCCGGATACATCATCGCACCTCTCACCTTTGAAGTGATGTCGTGATCCTTCTTCAGCTGGATTGCCAACATATCGAGCACTTCTTCCAAGTTACCTCCGGTCTCCCCGACATGAACCATACTGACAAATAAGTTATTGAAAACCTTAGGATATTTCTGCAAACTATCCGCCAGGGGAGTTCCCCTTTGGACATCCTGAGAGATTTGCTTCAATACTTCGCCAAAATACTTGCTCTTTGTCTGCTCAGAGAGAACATCAAGCGAGCGCGAGAAAGAAAGTCCGGCACGAAGCATTACGGCAAGATTCCTTGCAAAAAGCATCCTATCAACCACACCCACGCGATTAAGGAACTCCGGTCTCTTGAGCTCCATTTTCGTATTCTTTTTATCCTGCTGGGCCGAAATCAAAATGAGCCCTTTCTGTCTCAAAAGCGCAGTCAAATCCGCCCGATTATCAGCCTTCATGATACCCGTCTGGACTTCTTCTTCGATTGTCTTAGCTTTGTATGAAAATTGAGGCATAATTTATGAAAATATTTTTTATTATCATTGTTGCAGCGTCTGTCGTATTACCATGCGTCATCCTGAAATCTATACCGCGTTATCCGGTTTTTATTTTGCCATACTATTACCTTAAAATATATTATGCTCCTTATGGACGATTTCAAAAACAATAGTTTAGCCGGCTAGCCAACAAAACGCCAAATAAGCTGCATCCATACTAACATTTTTTGCGTCATTCCGGACCCCGATTCGGAATCCGCGCTTCGTTGCATTTTTACCGAGCCATACTGTCCAATCGTTACACTCCGTTATTCTAAATATTTTATAGCAACGAAATTCTGAAATGACAACTGTTGCAAGTCCCACCCTGGATGACCTGTATCTTCTTTTCCTATATCTAAAAAAATTATTCTTTCGTAACTCTCATAACTTCTTCAATCGTAGTAACCCCCTGTGCCGCTTTGATGATTCCGTCTTCAAGCATGGTATTCATTCCTTCTTTGACCGCCTGTTTTTCAATATCGTCCGCATCCGCCTCCTGACTTATGAGTTTAGCGATCGCATCGCTGACAGCAAGCACCTCAAAAACCCCAAGCCGTCCTTTATACCCCTTTCTGCACTTTGCACAACCTTTGCCTTTCTTGAATTTTATATCCATCCAAAAATCCTTCACGGTTTTATATTTCTTATCAACCACCCCCTCCACTTCCAAAACTTTTGCCAGTTTCTCCACATCAAACTTCTTAGAGAAGCTCTCATACATATCTTCATCAAGCTGATATTTTTCAGAACATTCCTGACAGTTTTTTCTCACTAGCCGCTGGGATATGATCAAATTAGCAGTAGAGGCCACTAAAAAATTCTCTATACCCATATCGGTAATACGAGGAAGTGTCCCGACTGCGCTGCTCGTGTGCAAAGTGGAAAGAACCAGATGCCCGGTAAGCGCGGCATGCACGGCAAGCTGCGCCGTCTCACCGTCACGGATCTCACCAACCATGATGATATCCGGGTCCTGTCTCAAAAGAGCACGCAACCCTGAAGCGAAAGTGAAGTTGATTTTGGCATTTATCTGTGATTGATTCACCCGGGGCATCCTATACTCAATCGGATCTTCCAGCGTACTGATGTTAACACCGGGATGATTCAACATTCCCAACACGGAATATAAGGTTGTGGTCTTTCCGCTCCCAGTAGGTCCCACCACGAGAAGCATCCCATTCGGTTTGGCGATTTCCCGATCAACCACCTCCAAATCCCTCTTACGGAATCCCATCTGTTCCAATGAAAGCGTCCCCTGTGATTCATTGAGCAAACGCATAACGATTTTTTCTCCGTCAAAAACCGGGATGATAGAAACACGAAAAGCCACCTTATAATCGGGAGATTCCACCTTGAATCTACCGTCTTGAGGCAGCCTATGCTCGTCTATTTTTAAATTAGAAAGCACCTTGATTCTAGCAACTATGCCGGGCAAAATTATCTTCGGCAAGGTCATCGCATCGTGCAACACACCATCAATACGAAAACGGGTAACCACATCCTTTTCTTCCGGTTCGATATGGATATCGCTCGCTCCCTGCAATATAGCGTGTTTAAGAAGCGTGTCCACGATTTTAACGACCGGCAAGTCCTCCGCCGCCTTCTTGAGATCCGCCTCGCTGTCAGCGCCTGTCGCCGCATCATTCTCATTTTTGATCACGAGCCTATTTCCGTCATCAGTCAGACCGCCCTCTCCTACAAGATCACCGAACTCAGCCTTGAGACTCTTCTGAAACGCCTTCAAAGACTTCTTGATTCCATCACTATCAGTCAGACAAGGCAGAATTTCCAGCTCCGTCTTCTTGCTTATAAAATCTATGAACTGCAAATCGTTCGGATCAAGCATAGCAACCCTGAGCTGTTTGCCCTGTTTATCAAAAGCTACCGCCTTATATTGCCTCGCCACCTGCTCAGGAATGATTGCCAGAATCTTCGGATCGATCTCCATATCACCGAGGTCGACAAAAGGAATTCCCATAATATAAGCCTTTGCCTTATTGAGCTCCTGTTCCGAAATTATCTTTTCGGCAAGCAAAACTTTGTCCAGGGAAGTTTTATCCTTCTCGGCTTTTTTCTTCACCTCCTCGATTTTCTCCTTCGAAATAAGATTGAGATCAATCAAGAATCTCTCCAATTGATGATCGGCGATTTGCATAGCAAAAAGTTAGTTCGTCAGAGTCTGTTCGATTTTCCTTAAAACATCCTCCAAATGAAAGTCCGCTTTTACCAGATAAGTATTGGCCCCTAAGTCCAAGGCCTTCTGTATATCATTCAAATCACTAAGATTGGTCAATATGATTATGGGAATTTTTGCAGTTTCTGGATTCCCTTTCAAATTTCTAAGCACTTCGAACCCATCCATTTTCGGAAGAATAATATCCAAAAGAATAAGATCCGGCTTTTCTTCAACTGCCAACTCCCATCCTCTCTCTCCGTCAAGCGCGGAAGCAACCTCGTATTCAGCCTGTTCCAAAACTTCGATTAGAGCCTTCTGCAATGTCGCCTCATCTTCGACAACAAGAATCTTTTTAGCCATATTTTTTAGTTACTTTTGATTATTTAAAAAAAATTTATAAGAATTGCGACTTGAATCGCGTCTTGGAGTATATCTGTAGTAGCAGATTTTAGTCTGCACAGCTGTCCAATGCGATTGTATTATATTTGGAGTAGCAGGTTTTAACCTGCGGTTGTCCAATGCAGAAGAAGCATTGTTATTCGAATGTTATTTTGCGCGTGGGACAACCGGCGCGGGATGAATCCCGCTACTCCGCGACACATTACAACGATTCCGCCGCGGGCAGAGAAAACCAAAATTCACTTCCCTTTCCCTCTTCAGAATTAAATCCGATTTCACCCCCGGAATTCTCGATTGCCGCCTTGGCAATATAAAGTCCGAGCCCCGTTCCGATAGTCTGCTTACGCGCAATTTCTTTACCTCTAAAAAACTTATCAAAAATTTTCTTCTGATCCGCTTCTGGAATTCCTATTCCGTTATCCTGCACTCGACAATAAATTTTCCCATTCTTATCCTCCAAAAGGATACGAACCGTCCCTCTCTTGTTTCCGATATATTTGATTGCATTATCTATAAAATTCTCAATGACAGTCTTAATCCTTGTAGAATCAGTTTTAACAGTTCTCACCTCTCCCTGCACATCCAGAAATAACTCCGTATTGTTTGCCTTGGCGAAAGAGTTGAGCCCATTGATAACATCCTTAGCAATCTTATCTAATTTCACATCCTGTTTGTCCATAGCCATTTTACCCGCCTCAATCCTCGTAACATCCAAGAGGTCATTAACCAGTCTGAGCATTCTGGCTACATTATCCTGAACATCACACAGATATTCTCTTTGTTTGTCATTCAACGGCCCCGTCTTAGGGCTGCACAAAATGTCACACGACCACCGCATCCCAGAAAGCGGAGCTTTCAGCTGATGAGAAGCGATAGAAACGAATTCCGTTCTCAACGAATTGATTGTTACCATCTGCTGGATACCTTGAATGATTGAAGTACCCAAAGCAAAAATAAAAATACTGATTGCAGAGACACTGACGATTACCAACTCAGGAGAGTCATATCTCTGAACGATAAAATATGTCGTCAAGATTGAAGCGATGTTGATTGCACCCATCACAATGAATAAAAAACTTGGACATTGCCAAACGCCAAGATTATACTCCCGACATTCCTTGAACCCGAGCCCATCCACAATTTTTATAGACATTTTTTATTTTTTTATTTTTATTCCACCCACGAGGAAATTATAACACAAAAATATAAAAAACACGACAAGATAATCTGAGATGGAGCAGAAAAATTTATTCTGCAAATATCTCGGCGGAGCAGGTTTTAATCTATGCGATTGTCCAATGCGGAAGAAGCGTTGTTATTCAAATGTTATTTTGCGCGTGGGACAACCGGCGCGGGATGTAGATGCATCTGGGGCAACACAATCCATATCACTTATCTCCTGAAAAATCAACGATTGGATAATTCTCCAACACATCCTCCATCCATTCTCTCCCTTTTTTACCAAGCCAATCTTCATAAGAAGAAAAACTATAACCTTCCATCTTCTCCGCCAAGCCGTGCTTGATTGGATTATGATGTATGTAGTTAAACCGCATCCAAAAATCTTTTTCATTATTTATACAACTCTCCCAATAATTATACCAAACCTCCCTTTTGAGGATATTATCGATTCTATTCAACAAAAAAGCGCTTTTTCCATTAACGCCTTTCACGAAACCTGATAGATTTTTATCGTTTTCAATCCTGACAAGTAAATGATAGTGACTATCCATAACGACCCAAGCAATGATTTTCACGCCGAATTTCGACGATTTTTCCTTGATGACTCCTGTTAGCATATTTTTCTTTTCACTATTACTAAACAAAGCTTTCTTGAGAAAAGTGCTAGCGGTTATAAAATATATTCCATTATTACCAAGATGATGCGGCGGTCTATGAATTTTTTGCATAATAACACCTTATTTTTGTTATTTCTATTATAACAACGCGCAATAAATCGCGCCACCCCCCGAAATTATATCATTGTATCATATTTGGAGTAGCAGACTTTAGTCTGCGCGGTTGTCCAATGC
>JAQUYG010000007.1:37407-41669 GCA_028691985.1 Minisyncoccota bacterium | reverse complement strand
GCGCGTGGGACAACCGGCGCGGGATGAATCCCGCTACTCCGCGATGTGTGCGGTTTTATCGGCTTGGGATAGCAGCGCAGGTTGAAACCTGCTACTCCGGGAGGAATACAAAAACCCCCGCAAGTTAATGCGAGGGGTTTTTGGGTGTCGGATGTTATGGGTGGAGGAGCGCGGGATGAATCCCGCCACTCCAAACCCATCTATCCGAACGGCTTTAGTGAATTTATCCGAAGATAGATTCAGCTAAAAATTTAATAGAAACTAGAGATTAGCTTTGTTCGTTAATCTTAGTTCCGTCAATGCTTGAAGTACCTTCAAGTCTCAATGGGAATTTAGAAGATGCATCGCTGCTGTCCTTCCATGAGAAGTTAGCACCAGTTGCATCAGCATCACCATCAGCACCATTCAGCAAATCAAGGTCGATTCGGATCCAATCGTTTCCGGTCAAAGCCTCAAGAGCACTTACAGTAGCTTTCACTACATAGTAAGAAGTAGTGCTTGGAGCAAATTCCTCATCGGTTCCAAAAGTGGCATCACCAACGGTGTCGAATGTTACATAGCCAAGTCCGACTCCGGCATCAAACGCATTTGAAGCACCATCAGCACCAACAATAGCAATTCCGTTTCCACCAATCTTTTGAAGGGTCATTCCAGAGAGTGCCATAGTAGTAGCATTCTTGTTGACCTCAAGTTTGATTTGGTCAATAATTGTCTTTACTGAGTTTCCAGTAGTCAAGGTATTTGATGAAGCGTCAGTTGTTACCTTAATGATAGCAACATTATATTCACCGGTACCAGCGATTTGTGAAGCAACAGTGGTTCCACTGTAGCTTGAAACAAGCTCGACAGAAGAAATCCTTGAAGCAAGTACACCCAATGCCTTAGATTCAGCGGTCGTTGCAGTATCATCAACTTCACCGAAGGTTCCATTAGCATTGTGATCATAAGCGATTTCACCAGCGATAACGCCAGCAACAATATCAGCAGTCAAGTCATCACCAGAATCATATCCCTCAGCTTCGACTGCACCAAAGTTGAAAGTGATAGAGGTTTGGTCGTCAATACCGACTTGGTCCTTACCAATCAACTGAAGTTTAGCCTTTAAGAAAACAATCTGTTCGGTCTGTCCGACAACATAACCACCAGCAGTAAGACCAGTAAGATCAAATACGGTTGTTGCGCCAATACCTGAGGTCTTAGTCATAATAACAGTTCCATCGGATTCAACCAATGAAAGCTCTGAGATTATACTTGCAGCGTTTGCGTTGTTTGCAGTAACTGAGATTGCAGTAACCAAAACATCTTCATTATCAGCTTTGAGTTTCAAGGCAGCAAGTTCAGGAGTTGAAGTTCCTGCAACAGCATAGATATCAGCATCAGTCTTAGTGTCAGTGTTGTCGACAGAGACATTCAAAGATCCGATACCAACAGCTGTGATAGTTCTAGCTGAAAGTAATGAAGTAGCTCCAGTTTCACCAGCAGCAATTACACCATCTTGATCAACATTTTCAGCAACTGTGTCGTAAAGACTGTCTGAACTAGTACTAGTATTTTCCTCAATTGAGTATCCGCTAAGTCTCAGTTTCATCGTGTCTGTGTTAGTTGAATCTTTTACAAGATCCAAAGTAACATAGTATTTGACTGAATCACCAGCAGCGATATTAATTTCCAAATCGCCGAAAGTTACTTCTCCCTCAGCGAGAGATGAAGTTCCAACAGATTTGATAGCCTCAGATACTCCATCTTCATACAATGTGAATCCGGAAACCAAAGTATTATTGAAAGTGGTAGGAGCAATAGTGTCGATAAACTTAAGTTCAGTAACTTTAATAGCAGAAACTTCTGAAGCTTCAATATTAAAGTTTATAGCTTCTACAGTACTTCCAACTACCGCAGTCTTAGCGGCAGATAGTGGGTTTACTGACAAAGTAACACCAGCTGCCTCAATAGTGATTTTACTGAGAGATACAGCATTTGGAGTGATGTCACTCAAAGTTGTTTCATCCGCAGTTTCTTTGATAATCAACTGAGTTGAAGCGTCAGTTATTGCAACAGTGTAAGTCTCAGTAGTTGCAGCAGCTTTTACATCAGCCCTAACAACTAATTCATGAGTCTCACCTGAATCCATATAGAGGTCAATACTTGTGTCACCATAAATCTTTACTGTGTTCCCAGTTGAAGAAATATATGGAGTGTCATAAACGATACCATCAGTAACATCATAGACTTCTACATTTTCGATCATAGCGAACTCATCACCAACAACACTGTCGCCAGTCGAAGTAATTTGGAATTTCAAGCTTGAAATTTTGACTTCTTCACCACTGTTAGCAGTTACCTTAAAGGTTCCGAATTCAACATTATCTGTATCAGGACGAGCCTTAGATGAAATAGCATTTACTTTTTCCAAAGTTACAGCACCTGCATTGATAGTGACAGCTGCACCGGCATATGTACCAGCAACGATAGATGCGTAATTTGCACCCATAGCGTCAATGTCGATAGCGTTGTCCATATACAATTGAATGTCTTTTCCAGCACCATCAATAACATCAGCTCTTACAGTAAATTTCTTAGTTTGATTCTTTGGGACAATAATTCCATCCTCGATAACGAAAGTAAGGTATTTACCTTCAATCGCATCAGCAGAAGCAATTTTTGTTGATCCTGAATACAAAGCAAGATTTTCAAAATCATCGTCAGCGGCAGCGTTAGAAATGGAGCTGTTTCGCTTCAGAGCAATTTTTGAAATTGTTGAGTCTTCGTTATCGTTGTTAGTGATCTTGAATTTAGCAATAGTAGCACCTTGATCTCCAAGACTTACATCTGATGGAGTTCCGTCAGCTGCAACTGTTAAAGTAGCAAGACCGGAAGCTGTAACTGGGGTAAAGTCATTTCCCGTAACAGGGAAAGAACCACTAGTTGAAGTAGCATCTGAAACGATATCTGCGACTTCCTTAATACCCAAATTCAACTGACTTGTAGCGGCAGTTTTGGCTTTCACAGTAACAGTTTCGGTAGTACCTGCTTCAACAACGAATCCGTTAGTATTAATGTTAGCCTCCTTATCTGCATTGATATTTTTCAATGTAGAATTGATTCTACTGCCATTTTCATCATATAAAGCAATGCCAGTAATTAACGAAGTGTCTCCGAGTCCACCAGCAGTCAAGGTGATTGAACTTACAGTAACATCACCATCTGTAGAAGCACTCAAATTAAACTTCAACATTTCAATTCCAACACCTGCAGGAACATTAGCAGATTCTGGAGTATTTGAAGATAAGGCAACCTTCAAAGCGCCATCGGTAGCTTCTTCAGGCAAGGTTCCATCTTCATAGAACGCTTCCAACTGAGAAACAGTTGTGAGGTCGGCCTTTGCACTGTAAGTACCGGCATCAACGCTGTTAATAGTATAGATTGAGTCTGGGTCTGATTCTGACAAAGACAAGAAGTCTTCAGCAGACATGTTGATCCAGCTCTTTGAACCAGCGTCGTCATCTGGAGTCAAAGCATAAACTTTGTCATCACCGTCCACTCGGGCAAGTGAAGAAGTTTCATACTCATCAAGAACAGATTCGTCGACTTCCTGGATGTCTGACCATTTTAAGTGTCCGTAAGAGTTGAAGATTGTCGGGTTAAGGACAAGTCTTTTGAATTTCTTTGTTCCTACGATCTTTACGATGTAGGTGTCGAGTGATTCATATGTAGGAGTTCCGTCAGAGTTGGTGGCGTTTGATGAAATCAAAGCACCGTCAACAATGGTGGCAGCAGAAACTGCCAAAGGAGCCAACATAGAAACACCGGAAAGACAAACTACTGTGGCAAACATTGTCACAGAAGAAATGGCTTTCTTTAATGTTTTCATTTTAAGCATAATTTATTTTCATTTCTTAAGTTTGAGAATTTTTCTTTTCTCAACGATAACAGATTAAGAAAAATATATTTGAATCAGAATCAATCTTCGCGCAGACAGTCCAGCGCCATTAATTTTCCCTTATCCTCCGACAAAAATTGTCGGGATCTAAAGAAAAACTAAATTGGGTCGACCCCACCAAACCTTTTCAGCTTTTTGAAATTGTCTTTTGCTTGCTTCGGTGCGGACAAGAGCCCGGCACGCGAATCTCGCAGAAAACACTTTTCAATCAGCGTCAGTTTGCGGATTAGATATGATTCCCTCTATAAATCAAAGTAACAAAGCACATAGTTTATTGTCATCACGGACAATGTTAATGTCATGGAGTAGCAGAATTCATTCTGCG
>JAQUYG010000007.1:0-37307 GCA_028691985.1 Minisyncoccota bacterium | reverse complement strand
GATAGCAACGCAGGTTGAAACCTGCTACTCCGAGATGTGTTTATTGCGGGTGGAGTAGCAGACTTTAGTCTGCGTGGTTGTCCGATGTGGAAAAAGCGTTATTATTCAGATGTTATCTTGCGTTTGGGGTAACAACGCAGGTTGAAACCTGCTACTCCGAGAAATATATCGCGGACTGAAACCTATCGCTCGCTTCGCCATTCCGAACTTGTTTCGGAATCTGTTAAAGGTTGAAATAAAATAATTACCCTACAGATCCTGAAATAAATCCGGAATAACGCCTAGTTTTATGTCTTTACGGACAATTTTCAAAAAAACAAAATAACCTTTTAATTCTACTCCAGCCAAGCAGAACCGTCAATGATACTCGGATTATCTTGATCAACATTTTCAGTTTCATCATTATTACCCTCTTTAGCTATGGAAGAGGAAGAACCTTCAGCTGATCCAGTATTTTCCAAATCTTGTTCCGCTGAAGCATTTTCCGCCGCTTCTGTCATTTCTTCGACAGTAGCCACGCCTTTCAAAGTATCGGCTAAGTTATTATTCTTCATACTTTCCTTAGTTTTTTCCAGCTCCACTTTCGCTTCAACAGTGATAGTTGCGCTCTCGCTGCTTGCCATTCCGTTGATCACACTCGTCACAATTGACTGGCCATTGCCTTCAGCGCAATTTGCCGCAACCACTGCAGCCGCTTCTTTTTCTTCAAGCGCCTTTACTTTCACCTCGATACCATCAACTTTTTTCTGAATCTTGGCAGTCGTTTCCTCGTCAATCTGATTATCTGAACTTTCAACTATAACCAAAAGGGCCTCTAAATTTGTTTTCTGAGTAGTTTTTGCCGCACTTTCAACCTTTTCAGCAACCTTTTCTTTAACAACTTCCGGCAAACTGGCATTCGTTTTCTCCAGAACTTCGGAATATTTTTCACTTTGCGAATTTACGACTTTAGCAGCATCAACGATTTTAGTTTTTTCCGCACCTCCAGATTGGCTGAGCTGGACTAAACGTTCATTCGCGCTGTTTACTTTCGCCTCAAAATCCGTCACCAACTGTTCCACCTTCTTGTGCTGTTCCGTATCAGAAGATTTTTGGCTTATTTGAACAAGCTCTTCTAATCTTTTGCCTGCCTGCTGAATTTCTACTTTAGGCTTGTCCTGTTCGGAAGCAACCGCCAAAGCAACCTGCTCACCAGCCTTTTTGACCGAATATAGCGTTTCTCCAGGAAGACTTGATTGAGAAGCCCCGACTGTCAAAACTCCCCCAGTAAACACGATGGCAAGCGAAGCAAAAGAAACTGCAACACGATTCGGGAAGAAGCTGAAAATGTTAGTTTTAGTCTTTCTCGCAAAAATATCGTTTGAACTCAAGAGAATATCATTTTTCACGCCAAAAACGGAGGCTTTCCTCATAAGCTTCCTTTCTGTCTCAGCCACCCACTTGCCCTCCGGCTCGACTGACTGCAATGCTTTTAATTTGTAAATGATATCTTCCTGCATATTTGAAAATTTGAATTATCCTAGATTTTATATTTCATTGTTTGTTTGAGTAATTGTCTGAGGCAGTTCCTCCTACTTGGGATAGCAGCGCAGGTTGAAACCTGCTACTCCGGGATGCATAAAGCTTTATCGACAAAATCCACTCTTCATTGCCACCTGTGTCATCTGTCTTCCATTATTAGACTATTTTATTCTCCCTGAGCCTCATAACCCTTTCCAATGATTTGAGTGCTCTGTGAGAAAGAACTCTCACTGATCCGGAGCTCTTGCCTGTGATTTCCACCACTTCTTCAATGCTCATCTCTTCAACAAACCGCAAAATTATTATTTCCTGATATTCATCCTTAAGCTCCTTAAGCACCAGCATCATTTCCTCGACTTCTTCTTGATTGATCATCCTGCTCAGGAAATCGGATTTTACATCTGGGACTGTATCCATTATATCTTCGTCAATGTAGGTTGTGACCAATTCCTTCTTTCTATAGAAGTCTATGATAAGGTTCCTGGCAATCTTGTAGAGCATCGGCTCTGCCGTCTCACCATTGATTTTATTCTTCTGGGCATAAAACCAAAACTTCATAAAAGTTTCTGAAGCAATGTCCTCGGCCGTCTCTTTGTCTCCTATTTTCAAAAAGGCAAAGCGAAACATTTTGGAGACATAAGAGTTATAAATCTGCTCGAAAGCCTCTGCGTCTCCTCTCTGGACCCGTTCTAAAATTGTTTTTTCTCCAGATATCATAATTTGCCTACACTTATTAAGACGAAGAAGCAAAAGAAATGTTACAGTTGGTGCATCGGATATCCGATATGGCGATTTTTACCTTTAAAAAGCCAAATAGAACAAGCCGAATATTTATCGACAGATGAGCATATAATAAACTAAAAAGCAAAAAAAGACAAGCACGGCGGACTTGTTAAAAGTGAATCAGCTAAAGTTTGAGGTTGTAGAATTTATTCTGCGCGGATTTTGTATGTGGAGTAGCAGGTTTTAACCTGCATGGTTGTCCAATGCGGAAGAAACGCTATTATTCAGATGTTATTTTGTGCGTGGGATAGCAACGCAGACTAAAGTCTGCTACTCCGTTGCATATAAGGTTTTATCGGCTTGGGACACCGATATAGATTAAAATCTACCACTCCGAGATATAGATTATCAGCGCCTTACTTTGTCATATTCCCGTCATGCTATAAATTTCCCAGCACCTTTAAAGTCTCCCTTGCGGCCTTTTTCCAGCTAAGATCCTTTGCCCTTTCCAAACTTTTCGCGGAAAGTTGCACGCGCAGCTCCTTATCCGCAGCGAGTATCCCCATCTTTTCCCCAATATCGGATATCCTATATGGGTCGATAAGGAGGGCCGCATCACCCGCAACCTCTCCCAACGAGGAATTATTACTGCAAATGACCGGAAGACCGAAACTCATAGCTTCCAGAACCGGAAGACCGAAGCCCTCATAAAGTGAAGGCATAACAAAAAACAAAGCATTTCGATAAAAAGCCGCCAAAAGGTCGCCTTTTACGCTTCCGGTAAAAAGAATGTCTTTACTACAAGGGCTTTCAGCAATCTCTTTATAAATATCCTCATAAAGCCAGCCCTTTCCACCGCACAAAACCAGTTTTAAATCAGCATTATCGCCATTTTTCTTCATAATTTCAAAAGCCCTGACCAAACTGACGATATTTTTTCTCGGTTGGATAGATCCGACAAACAAAACATATGGATTATGACCAGTTATTTTTAATACACTCTCGTCTCGATTTTTTTTAGTTTCCAAAAGATTTTGCGAAAAACCGTGATAAACTACGACTATTTTATTCTCCTTTACGCCATAAAAGTGAATTATATCCCTTTTTGTCGCTTCGGAAGGGACAATTATTTTATCCGAGAGTCTGACTGCTCTCCTCGTGTGAAATTCAAGCATTTTTCGCCGAAAAAAGGTAAAATGCCGAGGAAAAAGAAGAAAAGCCAAATCATGGACGGTCACAACGGTTTTGGGGTGATTTCTACCAAAAAATGGAAAAGTCTGAATCGGCATAAAAATGACATCCGGCTTGTCACTACACACTTCTTTGGCAAAAACTGAAAAAGCCCAGAATCTCTTGGGCTTTCTTACTTCATACCTCACTCGCTCCGATAAAATCTTTCCCGCGATATCTTTATCGGAATACAACACATATTCGTTATCTTTGTCAATTTCTAACAAACTTTTTATAATCTCAAGTGAGTATGTTTTTACACCAAAACCACCTTCCTTAGCGATTTCATTGGCATAAAAAGCTATCTTCATATCAATATCAAAATAAATATTTATACTATGTCACCGCAAACTTCTCTGTCATTCTTGTAAGAATACCATGAGAAAATATTTTGAGATAAAGAGCAGGACCCCTCGCTTTGCTCAGGATGACACTACGCTTGTTATTTCAATCTCCGAACCAAAATCTACATCCCATTTGTCACTCCCGAGCAAACAGGAATCCGAGAGTCAAGATTACTGCATTCCATTTCACTCCGCCCGCAATAACAATCACATCATATCGGACAAATGCGCGCGATAAATCGCACTACTCCATTAAATACCCCGATTACTAAAGATTCTTTTCCTTTAAAAACGCTCTGAAAGCATCTTTAACTTCCGGGTGTTTCAGGGCATAATTAACTGTCGCTTCCAAAAATCCCAATTTGCTTCCACAATCATATCGTTTGCCTTCAAATTCGTAACCATAAAAAGCCTTTTTGCCAAGCATATTAGAGAATGCGTCCGCTAAGCGGATTTCTCCGTCTTTCCCAGGAACAACCTTTTCCAATTCATCAAAAACCGCTGGCGTAATCACATATTTTCCAACAATAATCAAATCAGAAGGAGCCTCTTCCACCTTCGGTTTTTCCACCAAATTCTTGATTTCATATATCCGCCCATTTACTTTAACCCCGTCCACGACTCCAAAGCTGGAAACTTCCTCTTTGGGAACGCGCATCAAAGCCAAAATGGGACTTTCATATTTATAAAAAACATCAATAAGTTGCCCGATGCAAGGTTTCTCTGAATCAACAATATCATCTCCGAAAAGCACCGCCACAGGTTCATCTCCAATCAGGTGCTTAGCCCTCAGAAGAGCCTCCCCATCCCCGAGCGGCTTCGGCTGACGGACAAAGGTAAATTTGGCCATATTGGAAATTTTGTAAATCGCTTGTAACTTATCTAACTTGTTCTTTTCCACCAAATTATGCTCTAACTCAAAAGAATTGTCGAAATGATCCTCGATCGCTCTTTTTCCACGACCGGTTATAAATATAATCTCTTCGATTCCCGCCGCCACGGCCTCTTCGACCAGATATTGGATTATGGGCTTATCAACGATCGGTAACATTTCCTTCGGTTGAGCCTTAGTTGCCGGCAAAAACCTGGTTCCGAAACCTGCCACCGGGATTATGGCTTTCTTAATTTTCATCATCTCTTTTATGGTTAGAAATTTGAGTTACAAAAAACGATAAGATATCATCATATCTTTCTTCCTCAATTATAATGCGAACAAAAGTTTACGCAAGGGCAAAAAACCTAACACCGACAAAACCGCATATATCACGGAGTAGCGGATTCCAACCTGCGCCTGCTATCCCAAACGCCCGATAACATCCGAATAATGATGCTCTCCTGCATTGGACAACTGCGCAGGTTAAAACCTGCTACTCCACCCATAACAAGGCGATATCTTTCGCGGAGTAGCGGGATTTATCCCGCGCTACTATCCCAAACGCAAAATCACATCCGAATAATGATGCTCTCCTGCATTGGACAACTGCGCAGGTTAAAACCTGCTACTCCGTGATACAAATATATAAAATCAAAAAACGCTCAAGTGAGCGTTTCTATAGCACAAACATAAAAACAGTAATTAAACCCCATATTTCACCTTCTTTAGCCCGAATTTCTTGAAATATTTGATCGCACTTTGCACATGAATCCTAGAATATTTATTGAAGGCCGACTGCCATAAACTGCTTTTCTTGCTCGACTGAAAATGGTGATGATACATCGTGACCTTCGGGAAATAAACCACTTTAAGCCCATTCTCCCAAAATCTTCTCGCCCAGTCCACATCCTCGAAATACATAAAATATCTCTCGTCAAATCCGCCCACTTTCTCCAAATCGCTTTTGCGAATCATCATCGCACTTCCCATCAACCAATCTACCGGGGTCGGCTCAGTTATTTCGCCCTTATCTAAGACATCTTTCATCAAAAAATAATCGAGATTCTTCTTACCGAAAGAAGTTTTGCCCAAAAAAGTGCGGCGATAGAAAACCGTCATCGGCGTATAGAAGCGGAAGCAAGACTGCTGCCAAGTGTTATTGATGTTCCATAATTTTGGACCCAGCATCCCGACTTCCTTGTGTTCAATCATATAATCCAACATCTTTCCGATCACCCCCTTCTCATCCATCACGATATCAGCGTTGATGATAAAAAGGTAATCGCCCTTTGCCTTCTTCAAAGCGATATTGATCGACTTACCGAAACCGATATTCTCTTTTGCAGGAAGAAAAAGCACATCGGAAAATTCATCCGCCATCATTTGTTCTGTCTGCTCGATAGTTGCGCTGTCGGTCACGATGAGCTCCCACTCAAAAGCAACATCCTTCAGATCTTCCTTGACTGAGTTGAGGCAATTCCGAAGAACTTCGGGAGTCCTGTAGTGATTAACAATAATTGAAAGTTTCATCAGTATAGGTTAAATACTTTATTATTTTCCGGAGATTTGAGGTATTTCTCCCTCGCCCATCGGGAGAGGGTTGGGGTGAGGGGGAATAAATGTTTTCATTTGCCATCCTGAGGGACCCCGAAGGATCCAGTTGCTATGTTTCATCGCGCTTTCTCACGGGATTCTTCACTGCGTCCTTGTAAAAGCAAGAGCTCCATTCAGAATGACACCCTGAACATCTGTCATCCTGAGGTACCCCGAAGGATCCAGTTGCTATGCGAGTAAAACATATCATATTGCCCAGTGAAATGTAGTAACGGGATTCTTCGGATTACCTCAGAATGACACGAGTATTTCCTATTCAAACCACTTTTCGATGTCCGCGTCAGTTATTTTCGTCCTCTCCTTAACCAGCTTTCTTTTTTCCACAAAAACCGGCACCAATCGACGGAAATCCTTGATGAGTTTGAATGTAAATCTCTCGAATATGGCCATATAACCCCAGGCTCCGATTTCTTTGATTATAAAAGGAAAAAAGTGTTTAGTAAAGAGAAGCGAAGGAGAATCGTCCTTGATCTGCATCAAGCGCTGGTGGAGGAAAGAAAAATATTTCGCGCGCAGACCGATTTTTCTCCGTTCCTGAATGATCTTGATATAATTCTTTGCCATACTGTCACCGGAACCGCGTCCGTGATATGCGACCGCAGTCGGAAGATAAATCGCTTTCCAACCGGCGAGCCTGAGTCGCCAAGCCAAATCCACATCTTCCTTATACATAAAGAAATCCTCATCGAAATATTCATATTCATTCATCTTCTTTTTGTCCTTCCTGTCCCAGATCGGAAGCTTGATGCTCTCGAGAGCCGTCTTGCGATAGGTTGGTACCGCGCCATCTACTCCGAAAACTTCCATTTTTTTGTCGAATTGTCCTCTGTCCGCACTTCCCTGTCCGATACAAACGATACGACGATTCTTATAAACCCTGAAACCGACAGTATCGATGCGATTCAAACTCGGATCTTCTATGTCCTTAAAAAGCTCGCCCTTATCAAAATCATAACGCAAAAGTTTTGCCTGTACGGAACCGACCTGCGGATCCTCAAAAGCTTTGATTGCCTCCTCGACGAAATTCGGCTGAAGGAGCGCATCAGAATTGAGCAGCAGGAAGAACTCGCCCCTCCCGACCCGGATCGCCTGATTATGAGGCCTACCGAATCCGGCGTTCTCCTCGTTTTTGACATAGATGACGCTAGGATTGTTAGTTTCGCTATCTCCAGAAATCCGCCTTCTCTCTTCTTCCCAGCCTGCCACTTTTGTCTCAATCTCTTCTCTTGTACCGTCAGTAGAAAGATTGTCGGTTATGATAATTTCCAAGTTGGCATAAGTCTGCTTAACCGCCGACTCGATGGCCTGGAATATGAACTTTCGATCGTTATAATTGATGACACTGATAGTCACTGGAGCAAGATTTTTCATATATGGCTATTTTAAGGATTTATAACAGAAACACCAAAAATGAAAAAGCCTTCACGACTGCTCGCTTTTCCATAAATTACTAATTAAATATATAACGAAAAACGAGGCTTTGCAAGGAGAGATTTGTCTTTCTGTCTTGGAGGAGCAGACCTTAGTCCGCGTGCATTTATGGGAGCGTTATTATTGCATAGGGCAGCAGCGCAGGTTGAAACCTGCCACTCCACACAACGACATCCTTTATCCCGACCTGTCTCACAAAACCGTTGACTTAAAAATAAAAAAGGCTATTCTGAAATTAGGAGGTGAGAAACGCTGTTAGAAAAAACAGCTGGAATAGCAATAAAAAAATTTCTATTCCTGATAGGAAAGTTAGGGATAGAAGGAGCTATGCGAATAGCTTTTATCATAACTATATTGTTGGTTGTTGCCATTTTTCTATAATATTAAAGAATGGCTTATTTATTTTATGTCATATATCGATGCAAACACTTAAACATCTCGAAAGCATCAGCGCCGAAGAGTTTCAGGTCCTTCCGACGAATTCGATTGTCAAAAGCCAAGACGGAAAAATGATTGTGAAAAAAAGAAATCTCTACTGGGAAATACTCTGCCGCGCGAACACCAAACCTGAAAATCCTGATAGCAGATATCTTTGCGTTACCTATAATGAAGATTATCTCGGAAAAATTTTCGGTCGTGCAATAAATATGTACACCAATTTTATTACAGAAGGTGATATGGTTGCAAAACATTACCACAAAAAATTCAAAGAAATCTTTCGCGTGGAATCACTGGAGTCGCCCCTCCTTATCACACTGGAAAATCCAGAAACGAAAGAGCGGACAGAAATCGAACTGAACGGAAAACTCGTAGAGTTCGAAGGACAGCAATATCTCAGAGCGATTATCGTTTTGGAAGGCATCGCACACAAAGTGTTCAATCCGAATCAAGAAAGGACTGCCATTGCCGTCACAACTTCCGGTCAGCACGAAGACGATGATGTGTTCGCTTATGAAATTTAAAGATAGTTCCCCCTACAAAAGGGGTTTTCTATTGACACTTTCTTCAAAGGTATTACAATGATGAAACTCATATACAAAAACGCAAAACAAAAGACGAGGTATAAAGATGCTTAGCATGAAAGACCCAAGGACATTGCAAGCAATAACAGAAGCCCTGCTAAATCATGATTTCGTAAACCTTAAAGAAATTAATGCCAAAAGATTCCTCGAATATCCTCAAGGTACTGTCTTTATTGACGAAGACCGGGAAGGAAGAATTAAGACTATACTCATAAAGGACAATCTCTTTGACTGGGTGTTGAACCTTGAAATTACTAGTCCAGGAAGAACGCTTTGTGAGATGTGGGATTTGGAACGCTTCAGACCGACTGGATTTGCTGGAAGACTTATATACAGGAACAGGATAAAGGCAGGAACCGTCGCCGGAGGACACTACCACAAAAAGAAAAAAGAGCTGTTCTTTGTCGCAAGTAAGAAAGGGAGCTTGATTTTCCACTTAATCAGATTAGCAGACAATGAAAAAATCGAAATTGAGATGGGATCATCTCCAGTCCAGATTCTTGATATGAACTACTCCCCCGCAATTCGTATAAATCCCGGAATCAACCATGCCGTCGAAAATCCTGGCAAGCAAGGTTCAGTCTTGCTCGTCGTCGTGGCCAACCGCTCACATGACAGCAAAGATGACTACAACATGAACGACTAAACAATATACGCTCTAAGTTTATTAGCTTCAATTTTCGAAGCTATTTTTTTGCATAAAAATATCTTTCAGGTAAAATATATACAGATTATCATAAGAACAAAACATGGAAATCTTAAACAGGATAGATTTGAAAAAAGTCAAAAACGATAAATATACGAAGAGATTGTTTTTAATATGGTTTATATTAAGCGCAACCACAACACTGGCTTTCTATTTTCAAATAAAGACCCTTGCCCATATAGATATACCAACCCACATCGGCGCAGGATTAGTCATCACGGCCTTTATCTTCGCAACCATAAAAGTCAAAAACGGCAGGCAGGCGCTGGCGCTGGCATTCATCCCCTTTATTCTGTGGGAATTAACCGAAATTGGAATATCAGGCAGAACCGGATCAGACTTTCTCTTTAGACTTTTCCATGAAACCAATAGCAATATGTTACAAGATCTTATTATGGACACCCTTGGATCCCTTGTTTTTATAAAAATGACCGGAAAAATATTTTAAGTAACTGCCGCAAATATTTTATAGCAGTAGACTTTGGTCTGCGCTATCAGACAGCAACGCGCAATGAATCGCGCCAGTTCATAAACTACAAAAACCCGTATTAAACGGGTTTTTATATTTTTATAATCCTCAAAAAACTCTACCACTTAATCGAAGAATTCTCACCGACAATCACTTGCTTTCCTTTCGGCAAATTATCTTCTCCGGAAGTTATAGAAACATTATTTCCGATAATACTATTCACGATTTTCTTATCTGTATAGATGTTGACTCCGTTCATAATCAAAGAGTGTTCAATTTCGGTATTATTAATTTCGCTCCCGCTCCCGATTGAAGTATATGGCCCGACATAAGAATCCTTAATAAGACAACCCTCGCCGATTACAAGAGGTCCGCGCAGAAGCGACTTGCCAGTCACGCGACTGCCGCGACCGATCACCACTCTGCCGTCAATTTTCGCGTTTCCGATCACCTCGCCATCAATCCTATTCTCGCCTTTCGCAAAAACAAAATTTTCCAATATGAATTTGTTGCCTTCCAAAAGATCCTCGGGATTGCCACGATCTTTCCACCACTTAGAGATTTCCTCAAATCCCAGCTTGAGATCACTATTTATGTAATAGTTATGTATATCAGAAATTTCATATTGTCCGCGATCCGAAAGATCAATCTCTTCCATCGCGCGAAAAGCGTTACTGTCATAAATATAAATTCCTGCCACCGCGAATTCACTCCTAGGGTGCATCGGTCTTTCTTCTACGCGCACGATTTCACCGTTCTGGATTTCCGGCACTCCGAATCTTTGCGGCTTATTTACCTTGGCAAGCATAAGCATAGCATTCATCTTCTCGTCAAAATATCTGTTGATGATTGAAATCAAATCACATTTGGCGACATTGTCACCCAGATAAACGATGAAGGGATCCTCACCGACATATTCCTTCGCTGACATCACGGCGCTGCCCAATCCCATAAGCTCTTTCTGCACGATATATTCGATAGTGATTCCCCATCTGCTACCGTCACCGACAACTTTACGAAGGTCACTATCCCTCTCGCCCACGATAATTCCGATTTCAGAAAATCCTGCATCCACCAGACTTTCAATCGGATAAAAAATCATCGGTCTGCCTCCCAGCGGAATCAGGTGCTTGTTCATATTATATGAAAACGGTCTCTGCTGATTGTTCTTCGCTGCCGGGATAATCGCCTTTATTTTCTGTGTTATTTTCGCAGGCTTCTCCTGCTCCATAATACTCTCCATCCGTTCCTCCGCCTCGCCTTTGCTTTCAATTTTTAGAAGCGCTGCCTTAACCCTTTCAAACGATTCCATCGCGCCTGGTACATCTTCTACCTTAGTGCGATCATAATCCTCAGCGTCATAATCCAGAGAACCGGTTCCTGCCACGACCGTTTCCGCATCCGTCAACGGGAAATAAACATGATAAACACCGGGGCTGATCATGATCTGTGCCGCCGCCCCTCTGTCAATCGTATATTCAGGAATTCCCAAATCAAGACCTAGCTTATCATAACCCAGAACTACAGAATATCCCTGACCATAGGTCGGAGAATTCTTGTCAAAATCATAGAAATACCACAATGCTGTTCCGGACAATGTGAAAAAATTCTCTTTGAGTCTGAAATGATAATGCCCACCACGCGGAACAAATTTATGAGTCGCGATAGAAGCATGGATGTGTTTGATGCCGTCAGCATACAAAGGATTGTCCGTTCCTCCCGGAGCCATATCACAATAGCTTCCTCTCGGGTCAGAAACCACCTTGTTGAGATAGAGGTTAAGCCCCTTGATTGGAGTCGCGATGTGTTTGATTTCCATACTGTATAAATTATTCTGGATAAAATTTTTGCTAGCCCTCTTCTTGTTATATATAAGGTAGACACATTATACATCTTGAATTTTGGCCCACACCCGAGGGGGGTGTGGATGTGAAATGAAGCGAATCAATAATATAATGTTCTGCCTACCTGATTCACAACCTCTCAGTCGTGGTCAAAGGATATAATGCATTCCACAAAAGGATGGGGAAGAAGAAACATCACCAAACAGATATTCTTCTAGATAAAATTCGAAAAATCTTGATCTCTTTCTTTGATTTTGTCCACCCAGTCGATATTGTGCTGATACCACTCAACTGTCTTAGGCATCGCCTCTATAAAAGTATGCGAAGGAACCCAGCCCAATTCCGATTTGATTTTATTCGCACGGATTGAATATCTGCGATCATTCCCCGGACGATCCGGTACATGATTAAGAAGCGAATAAGGTTTTCCAATCAAATCCAAAATCATCTTTGCAATCTCGATAGTCGGGACTTCATTATCAGCGCTGATGTTATAAACTTCACCCATAACACCTTTATGCAAAATCAAATCCACGGCCTCGCAATGATCGCGAACATAAATCCAGTCACGGACATGAAGCCCATCTCCATGCACCGGCAGTGATTGATTCTTCATCGCCTTGTGAATAAAACGCGGAATCATTTTTTCCGGATGCTGATAAGGACCATAATTATTAGAACAATGTGTCACAATCACCGGAACATTATAAGTATTGGCATAAGCCCGACACATCATATCGCCACCCGCCTTGGCTGCCGCGTAAGGAACATTCGGTTCAAAGGGAGACTCCTCCGTGAAGTATCTATCCTCACCCAGATCAACAGTTCCATAAACTTCGTCAGTCGAGATCTGTATGAATTTCGGAATCTTGTAGTTGCGCACGAGCTCCAAAAGCGTATGCGTTCCCACCACATTGGAATGGATGAAATCCGCCGCCTTGCCGTGCACCGATCTTCCCACTGCCGTTTCCGCGGCAAAATTCACAATCGCGTCAATTCCCGTATCGGCAATCTTCGAAAGCGCTTCATAGTCAGCAATGTCACCTTTCACAAAGACATAATTAGGATTTTTTTCCGCCGCACGCAAGTTATCGATGTTGGCAGCGTAAGTCAGAACATCATAATTGATGATCTCATAATGCGGATATTTCTCCAGCATATGATAAATGAAGTTGGAACCTATAAACCCGGCTCCTCCGCCGACCAGAATCCGCTTCTTCTTCATAAAACCCCTGTTGGTAAAAATATTCTCAATTTCTCTCTTCTCGATTCCCAAAATCACTGCGATTTCATCGAGTGAAATTTTGTGATCCTTATAAAGTTTCGAGAGAAGTTCTATCTTTTTATCCAAAGCGCTTGAGATGTTTTTCTTAAGTTCCATCTCCTCGCGCGAACTCTCATTTTGAAAAGTGTTTTGCATAATTTTAGTATCTAGAAAATAAAAAGCCAAAGGTCGTCCGCTACAATTTCATCCCCACTTCCAATTGAGCCTCATTCCACCTTTTCTTGCCCCTTTAATGTAGGTCAAAAATATGATTATGTCAATGGGAAAAACTGTTAATCAAGCCAAGATTTGACATTTTTGGGAATTGTTGCATAAAAATAAAATGAGAGGGTTTGCTGATATATATTTTTCAAATCAAGACATTTTTAAAACTCGCCACAACCTTCTAACTATAGAAGACGGCAGACGCTCAAAAAAGTTACGCAAAGATTTAGAAGCATACATCTCCTTGTATTTTCTTTCTTATCTTACATACAAGATATAAATAATCCTCTGACCATCTCTATAAGCTCAGAATACTTGACAAAAACAGCTTTAATTGATAATCTTAGATACAATAAAAAACCTACAAAAAACTTCTTAAAAGAGGTAATGATAATGAATGTGGAAGAAATAGCATTAGCCCAATCCGGACAAGAAGCACTGGAAAATTACCTGAGAAACATCGGATATGACCCTTCAATCAAGGAATTCATGATTTCCTACAGAGAAGGTAACGAACAAAAGAATATAACAGTATCGAACGAAGCAATAAACATCGGCCTCGTAAAAATCTTAATGGCCCTGAAAAAGATTCTGCCCATACAGGACGCTGATGATCAATTGGCCTTATCCACTCTTCTATCCGAAGAATACAACACCCTATTAATAATATCGCAGACGAAAGATAATTACATGATTCTCCCCGCCCTTCTAATAAAAAGAATGGGGCTTTTAAGAAAGGAGCTAGGAAATATAGAACCAAAAGACATAAAGATTAAAGAGATAAAATAAAAAAACCGCATACCACGCGGAAATCAGAAAAAATTTAATCGTAAAATTTCACAAGGCATATCAAGATAGCAAAAAGCTCAATGATTGATGTGCTTTATTTTTTATTCTGAAAATATAAAGAGCTTGGTCATTTTAGAATTATCTAAATACTATATATGAGTTATATTGTTATTTCCTAACCATAGTAGAAGATAGTAGATATATTTAAGAAAGTTACCAAAAAGTCTCAATCAAAAAGAATAGAAGCACCATTATTTTATGATAATTTAAAATCACGGATAATGATGCTTCTTTTAGTTCTTACAGGAAAAAATTATAATATTACTCCTGTTGCTTTCAAAAGAGAAGCCAGGCATCTCCCATCGTCAGACAATGAAGCAAAGTATTCTATGGACATATATTGTTGTCCATCCTTCAGCGGAGGTAGTCCTTTTAACCGAACAAAAAGAACTTCTACCATCCCCTCTATCCTTTGAGCATTGGTCTGAACAAAACCGACATGTTCTGCCTCCTGCTCCAGCCCAAGTTCCAGATATTCTTTATGCTCCTGCTTTAATCTCTCCAGTGAGCCCATATATGCCGACTCAAGGAATGAACCGTTCCACCCTATATTTTCTTGAACGATCATCACGCCATTAAATATTGCAATGAAGATTCGTCCGCCCGATATTGGAACACCATCCACTATTGGGACAGTGCCGTCTTCCACCATACCAGGCGATTCAACCAACTTCAATCCGAAATATCCAGCCGGATGTGGTGCCACAACAGCAGCAGATATTTTTCCATCACCCCTATCAATACGAAGGAGGTCTGTGTTAAAAACCCAAATCTTTTTAGGATCCTTCGGATTTCCATTGTCATCCAATAACGGTTCCAGTGCAATACCTTTAACACCGGGCATGTTTTTGGCCATACATCTTTTAAAAGTTTCTGCAGATATTATTTTACCTGCGTTTTTGTCTGGATTTCCATCGCTAGAAAACATCTTTTTCTCTCCTTACGCCAGATATCTAGGAAATAATTCAACCCAAACCAGTTGAGTATTCCATGAATCTGGACTCTATAAAATAACACACCTCTACTATTTGTCAACAATAAGAACCTTAATCTCGAGTATAAAAATATCTAGAATTCCGACAACGATATTATCTTCGCTTTTTGTTCTCCCTTAATTGATAATTGTAATCTAATCAATCAATTACCAAAAACAACAACTTTATAAAAAATTCTGATGAACCACAAAATCTTATTAGATATATAAAAAACACTATTCAAAAAATCAATTCTATGATTCTAAAAATAGTGTCGTTTTTTTAAATTATCTCATATTTTTATTTCTTCTCCCTCCTTAATCATTCTTATTACAAGCAATCCAGCGGCAGCAATTACTAGGACATCCTTAGTAACCTTTCCATCGCCTATATCAGATAAGAAAAAAAATCTGACAGATTCAGTATCCGGGCCAATTCCATATCCTTGCTTGACTCTGAAATTCTTTATACCTTTTTCAGTTTTTTCACCTTCTTCCAACCATTCTGAAGGTATATTCATTTTAAGAAAACGCACACCTTCTCTGTCTTCCGATAGAACCTGATATAGACGACACCATGTATAGGTTTCATCTGTTGCGATTGGTTTAACTTTCTTGGTGGCCAGATCACAGACATTTCTTTTAAGAGTATCGCAGCATGTCTCCCCTTCCTTTACTAGACCCCCCATCAAGCATGGTTCTTTTTCCTCCATATTTAGATTTTTCCTGTTTTTATAAACCAGTCCTATAACAATCCGACCTTCTATGACAGAAATAAGGGTAACCGTGACACTAGTCTTTTCACTGATACCCAGTCCTATAAAACCTTCGGGTCTGACTCCAATAGCTAGATTAAAATACGGACAGTCAACTTGTACAAAATTAGCCTCAATCATTTTTCCTTCAACCAAAGCAAGAATTTTCCATTCCTTTCTTTTCTCTGGATCAAAATCTTCCGGAATAGGATCAATTTTAAACTCTTTACCCAAAGATTAAAACCTCCTTTTTTATTTGTTTTTATTTTTATTAGCTTTTCTTACCTTTTTAATAACGTGAAAATGATAAAAAGTCAAAAAATAAAACCGCGGATTATAGACTTATAACTTTTGCGCTTTCAGTCTTCCGCGGAGCAAATTGCTTAATATTAATTTAAACAATTTTATTTTTTCTTCATTCTTGTTCCTTGTTCCAATTCCTCCTCTTCCTTAAGACATTGAAAAAGGCTTTCTATTAGGCCCAGCCTTAACTCCAAAATGGGCTCACTTGAACCGTTTTCTTGTTCCTGCCTTTCTATCTCTTCAGCATAAGCTTTTTTGAGATAGTCCACAACTTCCATTTGGAAGTTCCATTTTGGATTTTCGAAATACTCTTTACTACGATCTTCTATACCATTTGGAAGTATGAACTCCTGAAAAATTGTCCCTACTTCTTCGAATATAGTTCCGACCATCCATTCGGGAACCGGAAAAACTTTCCGATAATTCCTTTCGAGATAGAAGCCCGGTCTATAAAAAAAATTCGGATCTTCTATCTTTTTCAAAATAGTCTGAATAAAGACCGTTCTTATACGAGCAATCTTTGCTATATGCTCAACCGATATTTTTTCTTCAGGAGATTGTCCAGAATCTACACAAATCAAGGACCCTGACCATCCAGTTACATAAAGATTTAAGACTGTCAGGCAGACACGCACAAATTTACCAGACAAAACCAAACTTTTGGAATCCTTTGGTAAATTCTCAAAACCCCAATTTATATCACCCAGAACTGTTGCGCCCCATTCTCCTAAAGGATCTTTTTCTGACAAAATTCTTACCTCCGATTTATCTAATAATCATAATTTTCCTTGTCATCCGTCATATTTTCTATAAAATTCTGTTTTTTTAGATTATTATAGAAATCAGGAATAACGGATGATAGTATCACAAAGGTTATTAAAAGTCAAAGATAAAAGCCCGTTATTTCGGACCTTAAAAAATATTTGATTAAAGACTTTCGTCTCTAAACCTTATCTGATAAGCATTAAAGCTTTTTTTATTTTAGCCCCTCCATTGATTGATAATTACACTCTAGTCCGACAGTCTATAAAAATCAACCACTAAACTTGCGACGATTACAGAACTAATCTTACAAAGACTGCTTATTTTTCACAAACCATAATAATATACGGATATCTACGATTCATATTTCAAAGACAAAAAAAATAACGAGTCCAAAAAATTATGAACTCCGTTTTTTAAGAAAGGATATCACAGATATTCTATAACAGATGCCCCAACGACAGATTTTGGAGAAAGATCAGGAACCCCTCCTATATTAAAGTTTCCTCCAACTGGTCCTGGCGTCTTAAATGAACCGCCTATAGAAACTATTCCTTCTTCACACAAAATTACAAATTCATTCACGATTTCCCTCCAGAAAATTGATTCCGTTTTTTTATTTATAATATAAACTATTATTAAAAAAAGACAAGAAAAAATCCCATTTCATGTTTTAGGTATTGGAGTAGCGCGATTCATCGCGCGCAGTTGTTCAAAACAGAGATATGTTAAATAGCGCACACTAAAGCATATTTCTCTAAAAAATACAAAAAGATTGCCTTGTCGGATTATCTCCTTGTAATGAAACAATATAATTTATAACCGCAAGCGGGAGCAGGTTTAAACCTGCTCCCGCTTTTATTTTACCTCTTTTGTTATATTATTTTTATTATGCTGTTTCCGCTATAATAAATTTCAAACTTATTTTACCAACTTCTCGAAATCTATTTCCAACGCCTCGCCGATTTTCTGCAAGACCAGATCCGCACCGGCATCTTTTAGCGCTTGCCCATCAACCGTCTGGGCAACTCCGATCGTAAAGAGTCCGCAACTTTTAGAGATTTCCATGTCACCCGGACCATCACCGAAATATATCGACTGCTTGGCAAAATCCTTGAGAGACAGCCCCTCTTTCTCCGCCAGCATCTCAACATGCTTCGGACCTTTCTTATATATATCAAAACCGAGAACAAAATCAACATAAGGGAAAATTCCCATTTCGTAAGTCCGTTTGATCATCGCCCCAGTCGCACTTCCGGAAGTTATGAAAATCTTATACCCTTTATCTTTGAAAGATTTTAGAAGCTCCTCAACTTTCGGATAGAGTTTGTAGCTTTCTCCGTTAACTCTCTGACAAAAATCCCCGACCATCTCCGGCACAGCGCTTTTCGGTTGTCCGTGCTTTTCCAAAATGAAAGCGAACTGCTCATCCCAAGGAGTCCCGGTCGCACTCACAGAATATTTCGCAATCTCTGGAGATTCCAACCCCGCCCGCTCTTTCAAGATGTCACAAAACACCCGGGTATAGGTCGGCATCGCGTCCACCAAGGTTCCATTAAGATCCGTAACTATATATTTCAATTTTTCACGCTTCATATTCTAAATTATATTTGATTTTATACCGTGCTGAATTAGAAAAATACCAAACACCTTTTAACCCCCTCTTAAAAAGGAGAATCATCCCAATATCTTAAATACAAATTTCTTAAGGTAAATACCGTAAGGATATAACCGACAGATTTATACTACACGCCCTAGATCAAATCCATATCCCCTGCTTCACTCACCCTATCAAAGACAACATCTGCACCCGACTTAATCAGATACTCGCGATCGAATGTATGAGCAACCCCGATTGCCTTCATCTTGCAAGATTTCGCAAGCCTCATGTCCCCTGGACCGTCACCCAACAAAAAAGAGTTCTTTGTAAAATCCCCAAAACCAACCTTGGAAAACTTAGCAAAATCGCTGATATGTTCCGGCCCTTTTTCAATCTCGGAACATCCGTAAACAAGCGAAAAATATTTGAGAAGCCCAGCCTTCTCCAGTCTTTCTTTTGTTCTCTCCGTCTGGCTTCCGGTTGAGATAAAAAGATCAAAACCTTTTTTATGGACTTTTTCGATTGCCTCCCGCGCACCGTCAATTACAGGGAATTCTTTGGCGTTAACCAAATCGAAAAATGTTTTGATATTGTCCGCGACCTTATTCGTCGACTTCCCTTTGCTCTGCAAAAAGTTTTCAAAAAGATCCTCGATAGGAGCCCCTGTGTACATGATAGAAAACTTATAAAATTCCTCCCCGGACAGATTGTATTCTCTTTCTATGATTTCCGCAGATACATCAAAATAGACAGGCATAGCATCCGCAATCGTTCCATCAAAATCAAAGACTCCGAATTTCTTGTCTTGCATAAAAAATCAACCAAATAAATAAAATAGCACCACGAAGTTTCATTTTAGCACAAAAAAAGACTTTTGGGAAGACCTCGACTCCATTATAATACCGAATTGAATTAATCTATTCCACAATTTTATTACAAGTGTCTAGTATTTTCCCCTCTCCAAAGGGGAGAGGGTTAGGGTGAGGGGTGTAACTTGAAAATCTAATAGATTACAAATTAAGTTAATTCGGTGTAACCTGCACAAAAAAGACTGCCCCTCGCTAGGACAGTCTTTGATGTATTTTCACATAACGATTATTCCCAACTCCAATTGTTTTTCACCACATAACCATCCATATCGATGCTCTTTTCTTCGGTAAGATCGCTCAGCTTATTAACCTTGAAGAAATTATCAGAGATTGAATAAAGATTATCTCCGATATAAAGGCTTCTCTTATCCCCATCTCCATAATAATAGCTAAAACTGGATTTTTCGCTTTCCGTCCTGTGGTCTATTACTCCTTTCAGTTCAAACCCTTCATCTTTCACAGTAAAGACAGCAAAACCGGCAGAAGTGACTTTGGTGTTATAGGAAGAATAATACAAACCATCATCTCCTCTGGACTTCTCTTTCACCACCGCAGGAATTACCAAGAGATTCTTCTCTTTGGAGAGCAAGAACGCCCTGTGTTCTTCAAGCGCAATGGAGTCACTTCCATATTCGCCCAAGCCGTAAGTATCTATCTCCTTAGGATTTTCAACATCCGAAACATCAAAAAGTGACAATTTCACTCCTCCCGAAACCCATCCGCGAGAATCGGTCTCCATACCCAACCCTATCAGTTTAGTTTCGCTATAGGGATGCAAATATGTAGAATATCCCGGAACTTTCAACTCTCCCAAGATTTTAGGGTTCTTCGGATCAGAAAGAGAAATGACAAAAAGTGGATCTGTGGTCTTAAAGGTCACCATATAAGCTCGATCCTGCATAAAGCGGACAGAATAGATTGTCTCGCCCTCGGCGATATCTTCAACTGCCCCGACTTGCTTCATATTCTCATCCAATACATAGACATTGTTATAAGAAAGTTCTGAAGAAGAATATCTGGTCCAACTGCGGTCCACGATGGTAGCAATCCGGAAATATCCATCCTCATCCTCGTCCATCGCAAATTGATTTATAACCCTTCCCGAAACTTCTCCTTTAGTGTCGTATTTCAAATCACCCCCACTGATGGCAATCTTATGGACAACCGTCTTTTGCATCTCACGCGAAAACCTTTCATATTTATCTTCAATCTTTTTATCAAGTTCCTCGCTCAAGGCGTCTTTGTCATCACTGCTCAAAGAAGCATAATACTTTTCGAAGATGGCGGAAATTTTCTCACTCTTCTCGCTTGAATTTAAGATATAACTCTTAACACTATCAATTTCACTGACCCTCTGCTGCTCCTGCTCGCTGAGTCTCGGCACAATCAATTCTCTCGCCGCCTCAACCATAAGTTCTTCCTCAGTCACATACTTGCTAAAAGTTATGTAAAAATTATTTTCCGAAACGAATATCTGATTTTGGTTTCCGTCCAGCATATAGGTCTCCGATCTGACATCCTCGTTAATATTTTTTATATCGACTGCGGTTATAGAAGTAAAATTCTGAGAAGAATAGTTGGAGTTAAAATAATAGACACTAGGCTTATTCGGAATATCCGCAACTCTTCCATCCTCGAGCACATAAGGAACCGGCTGATTATTGTCATAATAAATATAGACAGGGGTAGTCGCAGAGACAAAATAGATAAAATCACCGATCATCCTTGAATTGTTATAGGATCCTTCAAAGGCATATTCCTTTTCAAGGGTCGGATTGGATTTGTCGCTCACATCATAAATCGAAAGTGTCGCATAGCTGCTTCTTCTTTCTGGAACTATCTTGTCATATTCCTCATAGTCATCAAGGTTGGAATTGTTTCCATAAACAGCCAATTTATCGCCGCTCATATAAATTCCGCTCGGGTTGTAATTGATGGCGGTCCGGGAAAGTATTTTCGCCTCCCCAGCAGGAACAGCGTCGAAGATAAGAAGTTTATTGCCACTCACGGTATATATATAATCTCCATCAGTCTTCACGATATCCCCTTCATCGACACCTTCCACCTGGACATTGGTCGAAGAATAGTCCGAAGAAGCAGAAGATGGCGCCGACTCATAACCCCAAGAATTCGGTACAGAAGATGGTGACTGCGAAAGCTCCCAATTGTCTGAAGAGGAGGTCGCAGAATTCTTAAACACCGAAGTATTCATCAAGCTACCGTCTCGACCTGCAATCTCGATTTCATTTCCCTCCATAAAAGACAGCATCTCGTCATAGCTAGCGAACTTTTTGACGGTTCCCCCTTCTTCTTCGGTTGCAGAAGGATTAAAGATAGAAGACAGGCCATTCAGCCATCCCACTTTTTTGCTCAAAACAAGAATAGCGGAAATAAAAATAACAAAAAACGCAATCAGAAATAAAATCTTATGATGCGCTTTTTCTCCCCCTCCTGATTTTGGTTCCCCTTTAAATTCGCCCTGTGTGAAAGAATCACTTTCCATGTTATTGTTTTATGATGAATTAAAATTTAACTATTATAACCAATTCTACAACAAATTGACAAATATGTCTAATCGATAGTTTTATATCAAAAACGAGAACAAACCGACAAAGTAACTTTGCTGCAAGAATGCCCGACTTTTTTATTATCTCGAAAAGGCATTTTATTTTTTTGACTTTTATCCTCAAGGTTTCTAAAATTATATAAGATAATCACCTAATCAAAATATTATGATAAATCCCAATCGTTTTACTACCAAATCACAACAAGCAGTCGCGTCCGCGCAAAAAATCTCCAGCGAATTCGGACAAAAACAGATCGACTCGGCACATCTCCTACTTGCGCTCATAAAACAAGAAGGGGGCATCGTTCTGCCAGTCCTCAACAAGCTAAGTGTCCAGATCAATTTTCTGGAGGTGGAAGTTATGGAGCTTATCAAAAAGCTGCCGACAATAAAACCGCAGGTCGCACCGATACCGCAAGCCGTTTATCTCACGAACTATCTCGGCAAGACACTTGAAAATGCCGACAAAGAAGCTTCCAGATTGAAAGACGATTTTATCAGCACGGAACACATCCTTCTTGCAATGGCAGCAACCGAAGGACCGGTCAAAGGTGTCCTGGAAAAATTCGGGGTCACCTATGAAAATATTTTAAAAGTGTTGGTCGATGTCCGCGGCTCGCAGAGAGTCACGGATGCCGAACCGGAAAGCAAGTTCCAGGCACTGGAAAAATATGCACAGAATCTGACCAAACTCGCCCAACAGGAAAAGATTGATCCGGTCATCGGACGCGATAAAGAAATCCGCCGCGTAATGCAGGTGCTTTCACGCCGTACTAAAAATAATCCGGTCCTCATCGGAGAAGCAGGAACCGGGAAAACCGCTATCGTCGAAGGACTAGCGCAAAGAATCGTGGCACAAGATGTTCCAGAGAGTCTGCAAGATAAACAGATTATTTCGCTTGATTTGGGCATGCTTCTTGCCGGCACCAAATTCCGCGGAGAATTTGAAGAAAGATTGAAGGCGATTATAAAAGAAGTAGAGAATTCACAGGGGAGAATAATCCTTTTCATCGACGAACTTCATACGCTGGTCGGAGCGGGAGCGACCGAAGGTTCAATGGACGCCTCAAATATGCTCAAACCGGCACTCGCTCGCGGGAAGCTGCGCACTATCGGCGCCACCACCCTCAAAGAATATCAGAAATACATCGAAAAAGACGCGGCACTCGAAAGAAGATTCCAGCCGGTTTTTGTCGAAGAGCCCAGTATCGAAGACACGATTTCGATCCTGCGCGGCATCAAAGAAAAATATGAGGTCCACCACGGAGTACGGATCCGTGACGCGGCACTTGTCAGTGCAGCACAACTTTCCAGCCGCTATGTCACTGACCGTTTTCTTCCAGACAAGGCTGTCGACCTCATCGACGAAGCAGCTTCAGCTCTTCGGATGGAAATCGACAGCATGCCCGCCGAACTCGACACCACCAAAAGAGAACTCAAACGACTCGAAATTGAGAAAAAGGCCCTGCAGAAAGAAAAAGACGCAGAATCGAAAAAGAGACTAGCAGAAATTGAAAAGACGATTGCGGATCTGAATGAAAAGAGCCGCGATTTGGAAGTCCAATGGAAAAACGAGAAAGAAATCATCTCACAGATCAGAGAATCAAAAAAACAAATTGATTCCCTTAAGCAAGAGGCGGAGATTGCCGATCGAAGCGCTGAGCTCCAGAAAGTAGCAGAGATAAGATATGGAAAAATTCCGGAGCTGGAAAAACTGATCACCACCAAACAAAAAGAACTCGTCAAAGCACAAGGCAACCGACCGATTCTTAAAGAGGAGGTAGACGAAGAAGATATTGCAAAAGTCGTTTCGCGCTGGACAGGCGTTCCTGTGAACAAGATGGTCCAGGAAGAAATGCAAAAACTTGCCACTATGGAAGACGACCTTTCTAAAAGAGTCATCGGACAGAAAAAAGCCATCGAAGCGGTTTCAAATGCTGTCCGCAGAAGCCGCGCAGGTATCGCTGAAGAAAACAAACCGATCGGCTCGTTCATATTTATGGGTCCGACCGGAGTCGGGAAAACCGAGCTCGCTAAGGCACTGGCAGAATTTATGTTCAGCGATGAAAAAGCGATAATCCGGATCGATATGAGCGAATACACCGAGAAACACTCCGTCTCGAGAATGATCGGTTCGCCACCCGGATATGTCGGTTTTGAAGAAGGCGGACAGTTGACAGAGATGATACGCAAAAGACCCTACTCGGTCGTACTCTTTGACGAGATTGAGAAAGCACATCCGGAAGTGTTCAATATATTCTTGCAACTTCTCGACAACGGCAGATTGACAGACTCCAAAGGACGCGTCGTCAATTTCAAAAACACGATTATCATTATGACCTCCAATATCGGAAACGAAGTCATTCAAAAATATTCCAAGCTGGGCTTCGTCGACGAAAATTCCAAGAGCCAAGAAAAAGAAGAGGAAGAGTTCGAGGAAAAAATCAGGGAAGAGCTAAAGCGGCACTTCAAACCTGAGTTCATCAATCGCCTTGACGAAATCATCACCTTTCACCCGCTTACGGAAAAAGAAATCGAAAAGATTGTCGAATTGCAAATAGAACTGATAAAGAGAAGGTTGGAGAAACAAGACATCAAGATAGAGGTCACCGCCAAAGCAAAAGCGCATCTGGCGAAAAAGGGTTACGACCCGATGTTCGGCGCCCGTCCTCTCAAGCGCGTCATTCAAAAAGAAATTCTGGACGAACTCGCTATGGAAATAATAAGCGGAAAAATCAAACCGGGAAAAACCATAAAAATAGAGGAGAAATCCAGCAGGCTTGTTTTGGATAAAGAAAAATAAAAAGTAAATCCCGCTTTCGCGGGATTTTCTTTTCTTACGCCACAGCAATAAAAAACATTTTATACACCCTATGAATCATAAAAAACTGATTGTCATCAAAATCGGCGGATCTGTCATTACACAAAAAGATAAAGACCGAAAAAAGATAAAGACCGAAAATCTCGAAAGAATCTGTGGAGAAATCGGCAAAGCATATTCGAAGAAAAACTTTTCCCTCATTATTGTCCACGGAGTCGGTTCCTTCGGGCACAAAATTGCCAAGAAATTCCATCTGGATGAAGGTTACAAAAATGAGCGACAATTATCCGCTTTACCTGAACTACACAAAGATGTTTGCGAATTGAATCGGGAAATAATAAAAGTTATGCAAAAAAACGATTTGCCCGCCATCTCGTTTCCCCCCTCAGCGCTCTGGAAACTTGCGGATGGGAAATTGAAGGGGCAGTCCACGGAAATCATAGAAAAACATCTCGCACTCGGCATGGTTCCTGTTCTTCACGGCGACCTCCTTATCGATAGCAAGAAAGTTTTTTCAGTTCTCTCCGGCGACCAGATCTGTTACTATCTTGCCAAAGAACTCAAGAGCGACCGGGTCATCGTAGGCACGGATCTGGACGGAATTTTTGATTCTGACCCTAAGATAAATCCCGAAGCGAAACTTATAACAAAAATCTCCCACAAGAATTACCAAAAATTCGACATCGGCAAATCGACCGCCACCGATGTTACTTCTGGAATGAAAGGAAAACTAGATGAGCTCCTCAAACTCGCAGATTTCGGAGTCAGTTCAGAAATCATAAACGCCAATACTCCCGGCAACTTCGAGAGAATCCTTTTAGGAAGCAAAATCGAAAAAAAGACAATAGTGTTTGCGAATACAAAAAAATAACTTGTCTTTTTAAAAAGATGCTATAATATGAAGGAGCTAAGAAAAAATATCATATGATACCTAAAATATTCAAAAGATACAAGTTATCAAAAATGCTGAAGTTTCTGGTGCCGGGAGCAGTCTTCTTCGTTATGCTGAATACTTTTTTCCAAAGTTTCGGCTTTTCTCAAGATGCAGTGATCCTACTGTTCGTAGTTTCAACCTTTAGCGCTTTTTGGATAACCAAATATCGGTTTTTGCCGATCATCCCAAGCACACTACTTTCAGTCGGCAGCGTGATGCTCCTTCTCACCATGGGACAGAGCACCGTGCAGAAATATTTTATACTTTTCTCCTCTTTCCTTTTCGTAATAACTCTGATCGGACTTTATAGATTTTTTATTCCACGCGAAGAGCAAGAAGATGCGGAAAAAGTCAGGCTACTTGATTCAGGGTTCAATCTGAACCAGGCGATAATGATGTTTTCCATCTTCTTTATATCCAGCGGAATTTACGGCATCTATACTATCCTCAATATCTATGCGTGGAAAATGATGATGATTATACTCGTCAGCACCTATACGGCCAGCTACTATCTCATCAGGATAAATTTCATAAAAAGCCAAGAGCTCGGACTGCATCTGGACTACTACAAAAACCGTACCTTCAATTTTTATTCCCTACTGATGAGTATCTTAATGGTTGAACTCACCTGGGCAATGACTTTCCTGCCAATCAACCATCTCACTTTCGGCGCCATCATACTCGCAATATACTATTCATATTGGAATATCATCAAAAGCTATCTCCGCAACGAACTCACGCGAAAAAAATTTATGAAGTATGCGTCCCTCATGACGATTGCGATCATCTTTATGCTTTTAAGCAGTAACCTTTATATAAATTAAAATAATATGGAAGAAATAAAAATCAAATCACTCCGCGACAAACAGATGGAAAAAATAAAAAAGACCGAAGATTTTCTGGAAAAGAAGGATTTCAAAAATGCGCCCTCCACAGGACCAGTCATGGCCAAGAAAAAGAACTATGTGAAAAAACTGATCAATTTCGCCATTTTTTTTGCGTTTGTGTTCCTAATCGGAGGACTCGGCGGAGTATGGATAGACAGGATACTTATCCCGAATGCGCTCATCAAATATCCGGAGCTCAATCAATATGAACTGCTAAAGAGAGTAAACGAAAGGACCACTATAGTAAGAGAAATTGAAGAGATTAATATATCACAAGAAGAGGCTATTTCTGAAGCCATCGAGAGAGTTCTGCCAGCAGTAACCGGAGTTCTTGCCAAAAACACCGAGGGCGAATTCGAAAAGATCGGGGCCGGAATAGTTCTGACCAGCGACGGATATATCATCGCCCCCTACCGAGATATTTATGCTCTTACCGGCACCAATGCTCCGACAATAAAGGTAGAACTTCGAAATGGAGAAATCCATAATACAAAGATAGCAAGTCGCAACACAGATTACGGCCTGATAATCCTCAAGATTGAAGCTGATAATCTTTCCGTGATTCCCTATGCCAACACTGAAGACCTGAGGCTCGGACAGAAGCTTATCATAATAGATGATGCTATTGCAACCGATGTCATCTCACAGTTTATCGAGGATCACATCGCCGAGGATTCCACCGATTCCAGCTTCCAATCGAGGATAAAGATAGTGCAAGATTTGGAAGAATCTTTCGCTGGCGCAGCCGTCATCGATCTGGAAGGAAAACTTGTAGGCGTTGTCGAAGCCGAAGATCTGATAATCCCTCTTTCAGAATTCCAAAGTTTCATCGAAGAAAGCATTGCGGGTTAACCATCAGAAACGAAATAATAAAAAACAGCAGACATCATATCTGCTGTTTTTTATTCCAGAAAATTACAAATCATCGCCCTCTAAAACCTTTACTATTCTTATCATATAAGAAAAAAGATCCCTCGTCTCATGCATATCCGAACCGGCTCTTATTTCCAGGTCGCTATCTATACAGAAATTTTCTATCTTCCTGACATCATGAGCGCTATAATTATCTCTGAAAGCCTCTATACCCCCGATTCCCATCCTTTCAGCTGACATTCTTAGCTATCTCCGGCAGCGTAATATTCCCGCCTGATTTTTCTTTCAACTCATCAAAATGAACGATAAAGAAACCGACGCGGCTTATGTTTTCCAAAATCCTTCTCGTTATATCCTAGCGACCCGACTGTATCTTTTTTATCGTTTCCCTTAACCCTGCATTCTCTGGATCAACACCCAGCCCCGCTAGACGGAATTCTGTCTTATCGCTCCCACCAAAATCGCTCAAATCGAAAAAACAACTGAATTCTATTCCTAGATAAAGTTCGGTGCCAATCAATTTCGACAGAATCCTGGCACAAAATTTTCTTTGCCACCCCAAACAAGGTTATTGTGATCGGCAACAAACACCTTTCTAAAACCGCATAAACTGTTCAATATTAATAGTTCGCAAGAATCCAATCTGCCGTCAGATACCTTCGTATGGTTGTGTTCATTTATCGCAACGATATCATTTCTCTTTATGATTTTCCTTATCTTCAAGACCGAGACCAGTCTTTCATATGATTTAGAGAACATATCAGTATGATTAATTATCCACAAAGATTATAACGCTCTTAAGCTCATATGTTAAATCCGAATAACAAAAATAGGGAACGAATTGTTCGCTCCCGTTCTGAACTTTATTTTTTTTCTCCATCTCCCGGAAAAGCTCCAATAGCCTCTCTACATACAAGAAGATATCAAGCAGGGTATGAGTATCTGACCCCGCAAAACATTCCAATCTATAAGAATGCCTTTCACAAAGCCCTTCTAGGATTTCCACCCCCTCTATAGTCTGCTTCCTTGTATAGACCTCGACAGCTTCCATTCCAAAATTCAGAAACTGCTCAAAAACCCTTTCAATCTCACATTTCCTTTTCCCTAAGGTAGTGAAAGGATGCGCCCATGAGGCAATGCCCTCTAGAGAATTTATTATTTCTATCGCCCTTTTAACACCAAGAAGTTCCTTGGGGTAATAAAATTTTTTACCTGAAATCAAATATTTTTCCAAGAATTCAACGCCACCTCTGCTGCCATCGTTTTTATAAACATTCTCTGCTATATTCAGCAAGGTGATATTTTTATTTTTACCTATTCGCTTACAATCTACTTCGTACCCTGCTTCTAAAATACGATTAACTATCTCTTTAGCTCTTTTCTCTCTACCCTCTCTCAAGAATTTCATCGCTTCCATTAGCAGATCGTTAACATGATATATGCCCAACCCCACTATATGGAATTCTTTTTCTTGATTACCTCCTAGGGGAAACTTGCAACTAAGTTCTATGCCTGGAATAATTTCCATTCCCATATAATGGAAGAATTGTTTTATCGCCCTATGTCGGAATTTTCTCAAATCAAGTCCCAGTACATCATGGTCAGTTATGGCTATCTCTGTAAAACCGAAGATTGATAGTACGGAAGCCAAAATCTCAAGGCACATACTCCCGTCCGAGGCATTAGTGTGATTATGATAGTTTTTCTTCAGCTTCGGATGCCTTTTAATGAGGTTCCTAAATTTTTTGATATCAACAAATATCCTGAATATCCCCGGTAAGCGAGGGGGGGTTCTTACTTGCGGGCCTATATAATTCCTCTTTTATCTTTTGGAGATAGGACAGAAATAAACATATGGTCCTGTTCCATACTTCCAAGCGCTTTCCTCCTTTTTTTATTTTTAAAAAACTTTTAAAGAATCTGCCCTAATTTAACAGATTTTATCACCATCGTCAAACCTTTCGTACAAAAAAAATTAGCGAACTTAAAGTCCGCATTTTTGGATTTATCCTCCAATACCACAAAGCATTGGTTGATTCTGTTTTTTTGATCGTTTATTCCACCCCTCGGGCAATAAACAAAAATTTTCTCCTGAAGGCATAACGATTTCCGGGATCCATTCTGCGCCAAATAGAATACTATGGAAATCCGCTAATACCATATTAAAATTTACTTTCCACTTTATGGAACCCTTTCCGTAATAAATTTCTATTGCTTCAATGCCCTCGTTCTCATCCAAAATAATCCAATTATAGGGAGAAACGACTTCTAATGCACCTCTTTTGATTATTATCAGCTTTTGAGGACAACAAGCACTTGCAAGCACCTCTTCTAACTCCTCTGTTAATTTTTTTTTGTAAATCACTCTTACATACATTTAAAAAATCTCTCCCTTTAATTTATATTTTATATTAAGCTACCAGCTCCTTTCCTTTTTGTCAAACCCGTCAATATGATATAGAATAAAAATGTTAAATCAGGAATAATTCCTCCGCTAATGATTAAAAAATTCATCAACCGAGAATCCGCATCTATCACTTCTGCGGCTTTTATTATTGGCGTTATGACGCTTGCCGCCAAGTTTTTAGGAGTATTGAAAAACAGCATCCTTGCCAACAACTTCCCCACAAATGATATAGATATCTATCTTGCCGCTTTCCGCATTCCCGACTTTATTTTCAATATCATAGTCCTCGGAGCCCTCTCTGCCGGATTCATACCCGTCTTCGCAAAACTCATCGCAGAGGATAAAAAAGAAGAAGCTTTCAAAGCAGCCAACAACATTCTCAATATTCTCTTCATAGTCCTGTCGGGAGTTACTATCATATCCATGATCCTTGCCCCATGGATTATCGACCTCATCGTTCCTGGTTTTGATGCAGAAAAAAAACAAAAAACTGTCGAGCTCACCCGAATCATGTTCCTGAGCCCGATTTTTATGCTTCTTTCCAGCATTACTGGAGGGATCCTGCAATCTTATAAGAGATTTCTAGTCTATTCCCTCTCTCCTATCGTCTACAATCTCGGTATTATTTTTGGAGCAATCGTTTTAGCAAAAAACTATGGACTTGCAGGCCTCGCTTGGGGGGTGCCGATTGGCGCATTCCTCCAATTCATAATCCAATTTCCCAGCGTCAAAATGCTCGGCTTCAAATACAAGATGTTTGTAAACACCAAAAGCGAAGAAGTGCGGACAATCATTAAAATTATGATTCCCCGCATTTTCACAATGATTATTTCCCAAATCAATCCCTTCGTGGTCACCATCATAGCTTCCACTCTCGCAGCAGGCAGCATAACCGCATTCACCTACGCGAACGATCTGCAAAGTTTTCCGCTCGGAATTTTCGCCATCTCTTTTGCAGTCGCCTGTTTCCCCACCCTCTCAGAATTCAGTGACAAGCATCATCGAGAAAGATTCACCGAAGTCCTGCTTTCGACTACCAAACAAATTTTATACTTCATAATCCCACTCAGCATTTTCCTGATCGTTTTCCGTGCACAGGCCGTGCGTGTCATCTACGGCCACGGCTATTTCGACTGGACATCGACAGTAGCAACCATCGACGCGCTATACATTTTTTGCATCAGCCTTTTTGCACAATCACTCGTACCACTTTTTTCCCGAGCATTCTGGGCTCTTCACGATTCCAAAACACCTTTTTATGCGGCCTTCTTCAGCGCCATCATGAATATAATTCTGGCTCTTTGGCTGTCGCCCAAATTTGAGCTCAACGGTCTAGTCGGAGCCTTCACCCTTTCCAGCATCCTCAACGCCACTATTCTTTTTATACTTCTCAACAAAAAATATCTCAGCGCCGTACCGAGAAACTTCTACATCGCTATCGTACAGATTTCCTTTTCTGCAATCATCGCAGGACTCATCGGTTATAAAACTCTCTATGCCGTCGAACCATATCTAAACACCCGCACTTTTTTCGGCATTGGCATCCAAGGCGCACTATCTGGGACTGCGATGCTATTCGTCTATTTCGCCTGGGGATGGATATTTCAAATCGAAGAATTCAACCAATTCAAAAATTCCTTCCGACGAAAGATATTCAAAACCAAGATCAAAACCACAGAAATTATCGTGGAGGAATAAAATTGATTTCAAAAAACGGAGTCTCGTTCCGTTTTTTATTGCTGTCGCAACACTTTTTATGCATGAATCTCAAAAATAAACATTATCAAGCATCAAAGCTTTTTCTTCTGCCCACTGGAGAAACATAACAAACACTATCCATTTTTTACCTCTTTATGGCCAATCTTGTTTTCAATACAACACATTCATAAAATTTGTCAAATATTTTAACCTAATATAATCCATTTCATTTATTTGCCAAAAAGCCCAAACTATAATAGATTATAGATATATCGCTTTATTTTAAGCAGTTTTTTCACAGAAGCGGTTCTCTGGAACCGTTCTTTAGGGTTTGATTTCAAGATAAAGTTTCTAAGCGAAGAAATACTAAAAATCAAACCTCCCTTTTCTAGGGATCCTTAATATTAGAAATTTTCCAATCTAATCAGATATTCCCATAACGAAATGAATTTAGAAAATATTAGAAATTTTTGTATTATCGCCCACATTGACCACGGAAAATCAACTCTGGCGGATCGGCTTATTGAAATCACTCATACTGTCGAAGACCGCAAGATGAAAGCCCAACTTCTCGATCAGATGGACCTGGAACGCGAACGTGGCATCACCATCAAACTCCAACCAGTCAAAATGGAATACAAAGATAAGGGGAAAAAATATATACTCAACCTCATAGACACCCCCGGTCATGTGGATTTCACTTATGAAGTTTCTAGATCCCTCGCCGCCGTCGAAGGCGCCATTTTGCTCGTCGATGCGACACAAGGCATCCAGGCGCAGACGATTGCAAACCTCTATTTAGCAATGGAGCAGGATCTAATCATCATTCCCACCATCAATAAAATCGATATGCCCAGCGCGATGGTACCAGAAGTTGAACAGGAAATTATGGACCTGATTGGCTGCGAACGCGAAGATATCCTAAAAATCTCTGCTAAGACGGGAGAAAATGTAGAAAAAATCCTAGCAAGAGTGATAAGCGAAGTTCCCTGCCCGACGGGAGATATTAATGCTCCTGCGAGGGCGCTCATTTTTGACTCCTACTTCGACAGCTACAAAGGCGTAGTCGCGCAAGTCAGAATCGTGGACGGCGAAATCAAGGTTGGAGAAGAAATAGCCTTTTTGGGAAGTAAAGCGGCATCGGAAATATTAGAACTGGGCATCATCACTCCCGAACTCAAGAAAAGAGATTCGCTCCAAACTGGAGAAATCGGCTACATCGCCACCGGACTTAAAGAGGTTGGCAAATGCCGAGTAGGAGACACAATCACCAACCTGCACGAAGCTTTTGCCGAAGAAAATGCAGGCAAAGTTTCCCAACTTCCTGGCTATAAAGAAGTGCGTCCGGTTGTTTTTGCGAGCGTCTACCCGATTGACGGAGCGGACTACCCAGCTCTCCGCGATGCACTAGATAAACTCAAGCTTAGCGACGCTTCTCTTTCTTTCGAACCGGAGAGTTCCACTGCACTTGGAAGAGGATTCCGTTGTGGATTTTTGGGAATGCTTCATTTAGAAATTGTAAGCGAGAGGCTTACTCGCGAGTACGACATGAATCTAGTTGTGACCACGCCGAGTGTATCTTATCAGGTCGTCAAGAAAACAGGCGAAGAAGAAATGATTTTCTCACCAGCTGGGATGCCTGACCCGAACCATCTAGCAGAAATCAGAGAACCTTGGGCCAAACTGGAAATAGTTCTGCCGGAAGACAAAATCGGTAGAGTTATGGCACTTGCTGAAAATTCCCGCGCCACCTATAAGAGCACCAGTTACCTTTCCAAGGACCGTGTTATTCTCACTTATGAAGCACCACTTTTAAATATCATCGTTGATTTTTACGACAATCTCAAGAGCATTTCCAGCGGTTATGCCTCAATGAGCTATGAGCCGATCGGCTTTCGCCTTGGTAATCTCATAAAACTTGATATACTGATTGCAGATGAAAAAGTGGAGGCTTTCAGCCGTATCGTTCCTCGCGAAGAAGCGCATACTGAGGGGAAGAAAATTGTTGAGAAACTCAAAGAGGCCATTCCACGCCAAAACTTCGCCATCGCTTTGCAGGCCGCCATCTCGGGAAAAATCGTCGCCCGCGAAACTATCAAACCTTTCCGGAAAGATGTAACTGCCAAACTCTACGGCGGAGATGTATCGCGCAAGAACAAACTTCTAGACAAGCAAAAAAAAGGCAAGAAAAAAATGAAATCCATCGGAAAAGTAGATATCCCGCAAGAAGCCTTCCTCTCCGTTCTCAAAAAAAATTGATATTTTTTATGTGTCATTTTTAAGCGAAGCGATAGCGCAGTCGAAAAATCCCCTTCTTATGCTCAAGCCCTCACAACGAATATATTCCGTGTGTCATTCCAGGCTTTGACTCGGAATCTGTGTTATGTTTCTTTTTTACAAAACTATACTGTTTAATCATTATACTTCGCAACTGCCGGATATTTCGCAGTAACGAAACTCCGCAAAAAAAAGGGGAGGGGGGTGATTTTAACCCACGCGATTATCCAAATATGAAAAATGCACCGCATACGCTCCAGTATTACCATATCAGATAGCTGCGCAGATTAAAAACAAACTTGATATCATTTTAAACATCAAGTGATTCTGCTCCACCTGCCAGGAGATAAAATCATCCTCCTAACCGATAATTAGCGTATCTTAAAGAAATTTGCAATAACTACCGCGTAGTTATACAATAATATTGCCTTTAAAAAACTTAATAAATCAAAGAGATGAGCAGGAAAAAGAATAAATTTAGAGCCGAGAACAAGGCGCCAGAAAAAAGCGTAAATGAAGATAAAAAAGTGCCAATTGTCGCCGGAGCTGCACAAGATGGAATGAAAAAAGAATTCTTAGGCGTACTGAGTGTAATGATTTTTATAATCGCAATTCTGGTGATCCTCTATTATTACGACCAAAAAAGCAACATTCTAGAGACCATGACCGACCAGATTTTTAATATGTTTTAATCTACAAAATGCCTAGCTCAAAGAGAAATTTCGGGGACTGGGGTGAAGATCTGGCACGCAAATTTCTAGAGAAAAACGATTTTGAAATTCTCAAAAATAATTTTCAAAAGAGATTCGGAGAAATCGATATCATAGCAGAGAAAAAAGGTTCGCTTCACTTCATTGAAGTCAAAACCAGAACGGAATCGAGTGTAAAAAAATTCGGACTTCCCGAAGAAGCTGTGACCGAGAAAAAGCAGCAGAAAATAATCGCAACCGCCGAGACTTATCTTGCGGAAAATGACTATCCTTCCGATACCGATTGGCAGATTGATATAATTTCCATCATAACGGATAATAGCGGAAACTGGGCAAAAATCAATCATATCCTGAATGCTTTCGATGAAAACTGAGCTCCGAGATATCCTAAAATAATTTTTTGACTAATTCTTTTTTTATGCTAAAATAAAGCATAATTTAATCATTAAATAATCATATAAAAATATGGAAGAAGAAACAACCCAGATCGACACCACCACAGTAGAAGCTCCGATCGAAACTGACACAGCAATAAAAGAGGAAAAAAAGTCTAAACCTCTAAACAAAAAATTCATCGGCGCTCTCATCGCGATTGTCGCTCTCACAGTGTCATATTCCGCTTACACTAACGGAAAATTAGACGCGATGTTGGGCAAAGAAGACACAGGTGCTGTCCTCGGCGCCTCAATCGACAAAGCCGAAATGGAAAAGTTTATCAACGAGAATCTCGTATCCAATGGATATACGGCGACTGTCACTAATATTACAGAAGAAAGTGGACTCTATAAGGTAGAGCTGGATGTCAACGGACAAGCGTACACTTCTTATATGACCAAGGATGAAACTAAATTCTTCACCTCTGCGATTGATATGGAGGAAATCAAAAAAGCCAAAGAAGACGCTGCCAACGAAACCGCTGCTACCAGCGAAGTCACAAAAAGTGAAAAACCGGTCGTGGAACTTTTTGTTATGAGCCACTGCCCATACGGAACTCAGATCGAAAAAGGAATGCTTCCGGTCGTAAAAGCCTTAGGCGACAAGATTGATTTTGAACTAAAATTCTGCGACTATGCTATGCACGGAGAAAAAGAGCTTAATGAACAAATTAATCAATACTGCATCGCGCAGAATGAACCGGACAAATTAGTTTCTTATCTTGAATGTTTCTTGGGCGCAGGTGATGGAACTACTTGCCTTGCTCAAGTTGGAATCGACAAAAACAAGTTGGGCTCCTGCGTAAAGACCACTGACAATCAATACCAGATTACTGCCGGATTCAATGACAAAAGCACCTGGAAATCAGGAACCTATCCAGTCTTTTCTATCTTCCAAGAGGATGTCGACGCATACGGAATTACCGGATCTCCAAGTCTTGTCGTCAACGGTACGAAAGTTTCCGCTGGAAGAGACTCACAGAGTCTGCTCAACTCCGTCTGTTCCGCATTCGAAAACGCTCCTGAAGAATGTAACCAAGCCCTTAGCTCAACTTCACCTTCCGCAGGTTTCGGATATGGCGAAGGAAGTGACTCTGGTGCCAGTTGCGAATAATTCAGAATTATAAATTTGTCAAAACCTATAAAAATTATTTTATAGCAAAACAAAAACAGAGACGAAATCATTTCGCCTCTGTTTTCTTTGGGACCGTTCAAATAATTGTATCTGAAAATATTTATTTCTTGCGGGAGCGGAGTCTCCAACCCGGTCCATAACGCTTTTAAGTTTCGATAAAATATCTTTCATCATAATATTTATTTGCCATAAAAAGTTTTTATCTTAAAACCAAACCATAAGGAAACCGGTCAGAGACACAGTTCCCGCGCAATAAATCAAACCTTGGAGAGCAGATTCAAATCTACCACCCGCGTTTCGCGCGCAAAAACAAAGTTTTTGTCTGACATAGTTTTCTTTGATAATTAATATCTATATTTTATCTCGCCAGACACAATTTTGTGTAGGGTCTCGTTTTTTTTATTATCGTTCGAGTTTTGATCCAGAATCTATGACACACTATCCTTACATTCTATGTGCTGCAGAAACCTAAAAAAATACCCCCACCTAGGAAGGGTGGCAAGCAGTGCTGGGATGTGTCGCATTTTACAAGACAGTAAGTGTTGTCTTTTATAACGACCTAAATTAAATACACAACTTATAAAATCACAGGGACAAAAAAATAAATGACTGCGAAAATCGTCCGATATATCATTCCAAAATTTCGTTACTACAAAATATCAAGAATCCCGCAACCACAATTCACCAAACATAAAGATATCATCACAAAACCCCTCGAACCAATTCCGATTTTCTAACTATCCACCGCCCATCATCTATTTCTCGATATATTCAATTCTTCTCAAAAACCTAACACAAACAAAAAAATAAACAGTTGCAATAATCGTTTAATTAATTCTAACGATTACACAACTGCTTTTGTCGTTCAATCTACTATCTCAGTCTAGAGAGTAGAAAAAAGTAAAAATCCAAACTACAATGCTTCCTACTATTATCAATAAGCTAGTATTGGGGTATTCATCCAATACTGAGGTAGAAACAAATACTGTATACGCTAAAAAGATTGAAAGCGTTAATCCACTAAATAAAAACAATATTTCGTTAACACCTAGATTTAAGATATAACTTCCTACTCTAACTCTCACTCAATTTCTCCTCCTGTATAATTTTGAATCTAACCCTTGTTACCTGGGATAAAAACAACCTTTTCCCAATTCTTTTAGAGCTGCTGAAAAATCCCATCACAA
>JAQUYG010000032.1 GCA_028691985.1 Minisyncoccota bacterium | reverse complement strand
CTCGTCCCATCATTATTGTACTCCGTCGAATCAATCATCTGCGGAGCTATTCCTGATGGATCTTGATTCATATGTTGGACCATCTTGAAGTTATTTGTCCCTCCGTCATCCCACACGCCAGCTATGTCTTCCTGGCTGGTGGATATGTCTGGATTGCCGTAGTAGATATAGATGACTGTATCTTCTGAAGCAGAAAGAAGCGGTATCTTTACCCACATAACGATTGTTCCGGTGGTTGGAGCGTAGCTTTCTATCTCGTGATCTAGCTTGGTGTCTCCGTCTTGGCTTGAGAAGATGATATCGTAACCATTGGAGTTTTGTACCTTACCATCATTAGCTATGGTTTTTAAAGATGTGTCGTTCAGGGAGACTAATATGGGAAAGTTGGATTGATCAGTATTAGACACTTTGGTGTGGTCGATGGTTATCTCTTTCCTATACGAATATGCTGTATCATACCAAGCATCTAGCGTGTCAGCTTTGGCGGTGTTGATGTTGTATAGACTGATATTGCTGTTATTGTTTTTGTATAATGATATTTCAGATATGAAGAGTTGGGATAGCAGAAAAGAAGATAGGATGAAGACATTTAAGCTAAAATTAAAAATTCTGGATATGCGGTTTTTCATTTCTTTTATATAAACAACCAATGACTATTTCTTAATCAAGCTTCCTATGACCATCGCTTTGGGCTTCGGGATTTTTAACAGATCCAGAAGAGTCGGTGCCACATTGCCAAGAACCCCATTCTCCTTCAGTCTACAATTCTCTTTATTAAATCCTTTTTTTGCGATAATGAATGGTACCGGATTCTTGCTGTGCATCGTAGAAACATATCCGGTTTCCGGGTCTATCATCTCATCTGCATTCCCATGATCAGCCGTAATGATAGCAAGTCCACCGCTTTCCAGAACTTTACTGATAACCCGTTCCATACATTTATCCAGAAACTCGACCGCACAGATGGTGGCTTTCAAATTTCCCGTGTGCCCCACCATATCGGCATTCGCATAATTCACTAGAATAAAATCGTAAACACTATGTTCGATATTAGAAACAATCACATCCGTAACATCTTCGGCAGACATCTCAGGTCTCTGGTCATAGGAAAAGACATTTTTAGATACGATTTTCTCTCTATCCTCTCCATCAACCGGTTCCCTATGTCCACCATTTATAAAGTAAGTCACATGAGGATATTTTTCCGCTTCAGCGATATAGAGCTGTTTATAATCCTTAAGCACTTTCGGCAAGGTATCATCAACCGCCTGCGAAACATAGGCGATTTGAACCGGCAAGTCCTGTCCGAAATCCGCCAGCGTACACATAAAAATTCCGCTAAGTTTATGCGTCCGGTTCTTGTAATCACGCATCTCAGATACCGTTATAAGTTTGGTCATCTGTCTTGCGCGGTCTCCACGAAGATTAAAAAAGATTACAGCATCACCATCCTTGATCTTGGCGATAGGCTTTCCTCGCTTGTTTACAATCACAGTGGGAATAATGAATTCATCTGTAAGCCCGTGATTATAAGAATCTTTGATTGCTTGTTCGGGAGAATCACTTTTTGCCCCCTCACCCAAAACCATCACATCATATGCCCTTTGCAACCTATCCCAATGTTTGACCCTATCCATTGCATAATACCTCCCGCCGATAGTAGCGATTTTTCCAATTCCAATCTCATCGATTTTGTCCCTTAACTCCCCCAAAAAATGAAGTGCTCTTTTTTCATAGGTATCCCTACCATCCGTAAAAAGATGCAAATAAACATCTTTGAGCCCAGCATCCTTTGCCATTTTAAGCAAAGCATAAAGATGCCCAGGGTCACTGTGCGGACTGTCAGAATCAGATAAAAGCCCCACGATATGAAGATCTTTTTTCTGTACCATCGCGTGATTCAAAGTCCTCTTGATACGAGGATTCTTAAAAAATTTTCCCGACTCGATATCTTCGTTGATGATCTGAGAGTCCTGCTTAATGATTCTTCCTGCACCGATATTGATATGCCCAGCCTCACTTCCACTCCGCTCATTTTCACTCAGACCTACAGCAAGCCCGGTAGCATTCAATTCGGCATAGGGATATTTCTTAACCAAACTATCAAAAAAAGGTTTTTTAGCCAATTCAATAGCGTTCCCTTCGGACTTAGGAGCTACCCCCCACCCATCCAGGATTATCATCACATTTGTAGGTTTTTTGGGCTTGGTCATAATACTTTAATTAAATCTTATTTACAATTCCCCTTCAATCTCCATCAATCGATTATATTTCGCCAATCTTTCACCACGCGATAGTGATCCGGACTTTATAAATTCGGCCCCAGAGGCTACAGCAAGGTCCGCAATGAAATCATCACAAGTCTCACCACTACGGTGAGAAACGATTATCTTCCACCCTAAACTCTGTGCCTTCTGAATACACTCGACAGTTTCAGTGAGACTTCCTATCTGATTGAGTTTTATGATAATTCCGTTGGCACACTTACCCTTCGCGGCGGTCTCCACCCGATTAGAGTTAGTAACCGTTAAGTCATCAGCAATAACGACGAAATTTTTCCGCACCTCCAAAAAATTTTTTTTCATCTCTTTCCACCCTGCCCAATCAGCTTCACCCAATCCATCCTCAATAGAGAGCAAAGGATATTTTTTCATCCATTCCAAATAAAGCGCGATCAGACGATTTTTGTCGAGACAGACATTCCCAGGATTTATGACATACTGTCCTTCTTTCGGAAAATAAAAAGAGTTCGCTGCTGCATCAAGTGAAACAAAAACATCTTCCCCGGCAATATATCCACTCTGCTCGATAGCTTTAAGAATAGACTCGATTCCCTTTTCAATACTATCCAATCTGGGAGCAAAACCCCCTTCATCCCCAACTCCGGTACCATATCCACCGCTCGACAATATCTTCTTGAAATTGTGGAAAATTTCACTTCCTGCCCGCACCCTGTCTCTAATATTTGCAATTCCGACCGGCACAATCATAAATTCCTGGATGGAAAGTCCGCTATCCGCGTGCTTGCCACCATTTAAGATATTGAACATCGGCACTGGCATATTAAACTTTTCCGCAAAACCATAAGTTTTAGCGATGTATTTATAAAGAGGTTTTCCAGAAGATATCGCCGCCGCACGCGCAATCGCCAGAGAAACACCTAAAATTGCGTTAGCTCCTAAATTAGATTTATTCTCCGTGCCGTCCAATTTGAGCATCAGCGCATCTATCTTTTTTTGTGCCGTCACGGTCTGGCCTATTAACGCCGGGGCTATAATTTTATTTACATTTTCACACGCCCTCAAAACCCCATTTCCACCATAACGATTCTCGTCACCATCCCGCAATTCCAATGCTTCGAACTCACCGGTAGAAGCTCCGGAAGCAACTGACGCTTTCGCTTTAATTTTATTGTCTAGAGTGACCTCTACCTCCACTGTCGGATTTCCGCGTGAATCAAGGATCTCCCTCGCTTCAACTTTTTTTATTTTAACAAGCATGATTTTTAATGTTAATTATTTTTATCAAATCGGCAAAGACGCGATTGACTTAACAAGAAGCAGAGGAAAAAATAAGAATCATTCCCTGCCCGCACAAGAAATACAAGCTGTATCATTCTCCACGACATCTTCAACTACAGCACCTTCAATAACTTCAAATCCGTTAGAATAGAAAATCTCCGACCCCTCACATCCGTAACGGCTGGGCTGTTTGCACCCATAATAGACAGAAACAACAGAACGATAAAAACCTGCCCCACTTTCCGGTACGCCTATGACACATTCTATCGAGACATCTTTCTTCTCAAAACTTACTTGATAATCCTTTTCGATTTTCTCTTCGCCCGTTACCAATACCCATTGCCCATCAACAAATTTTTCAAACACATTCAAATCGTCACAAGGCTCAAAATATATATATTTACTGGTACCATTCTCTATATTTAACGCGATGGTGTCATCTTGCCCATATTTTCCCTTGTTAGTCGTTATACTGACAACCCCCTCTTTACAGCTCTCGACAGAAGCATTGCCCACCATGTCCACAGCGTTTCTGGTTGCGACCTGCCGTTCTCCAGACTTATCGAGATTCAACATGAAGACAGTCAGCAAAGGAATCAGCATGATAGCCAGAACGATAGAAAAAAAGAAATTCGTGTCAATCTTCCTTAGTTCTTTTTCCAAAGTCTTGCCCGATTTTTTAACTGTTTTTTTACTTATGATTTTGTTTTTTATTTCTTTTTCCATTTTTTTTGCTAAAAGTTATATAAGATAGAGGCTATCCTAAGGCCTCAATGCCCGGCAATTTATCGCCAGACAAAAATTCCAGCATTGCTCCACCCCCGGTAGAGACATGACTGATCCGGTCTATATATCTAAAATTAGTTAATGCCAAAATCGTGTCACCGCCGCCGATAATCGTTTCTGCAGAAGACTCTGCCATCGACCGAGCCACTTCACGAGTCCCTCTCGCGTATGCCTCATCTTCAAAAAGTCCGAGGGTTCCGTTCCAAACCACAACCGCAGAATTTCTTATTATCTCCTTATATTCCTCCAAAGTTTTTTCACCTATATCCAAGATACGAAAATCTCCGACTGCAGATTCCGCCAAATCAACTTCCTTTTGTTTTGGATTATCAGTTACCACATCGGAAGGTATATGGATTTTAGGATTAGAGAGATCTATCTTTTTTGCTTCATTTATATCCAAATCATCTTTCACTGACTTGCCCACATTGACTCCTTTCGCTTCCAATAAAAAGTTTCCAATCACTCCACCGACTAAAATGTTATCAAACTTATCCAACAGAAAATTGATGACGGGCAATTTAGTTTTGGCTTTGAGTCCTCCGATGATAATGGTTGCCGGCCTTGCTGGATTTTCCAAAATTTTCAAAAGTGCACTGATTTCTTTTTCAAGCCCCAATCCGGCATAAGAAGGCAAGAATTTTGTAATACCCTCTACCGAGGCATGGGCGCGATGACATGCGGAAAATGCCTCGTTAACATAAACATCTGCGAGCGAAGAAAGTTTCTTGGAAAATTCCTCGTCATTCTCTTCTTCTTCCTTGTGGAATCGCAAATTTTCTAAAAGCAAAATTTCACCCTCTTGCATCTCGGCAACCGCCTCTTCGACCACCTCACCTATACAGTCAGGGGTCTTAGTGATGGAAAGATCCAGCATCTCAGAAAGCCGATCCTGCACCGGACCCAAGCGCATCTCCTCAGCCACTTGACCGTCAGGTCTTCCCAGATGAGACATTAAAATTATTTTTGCGTTTTTTTCAAGAAGATATTTTATGGTCGGCAGGGAGGCTTTGATCCGCCACGCTTCATTCTCATCAACAATACCATCGTCCCCTAACGGAACATTATAATCCACGCGAACGAGAACTTTTTTGCCTTTTAAATCTTCAACTTCTCTTATGTTTTTCATAAAGGATTATTTAAAAAAATTATCTTTCGTATCTATAAACTCAATCAAGTTCCCGTCAGGATCCTTGATGAAACTTTGCAATCTACTCTTGGAAAAATCAAAAACATCAACACCCCTACTCCTGATCTTTTTGACATACTCAGGAAGATCATCCATTTCTATGGCGAAATGATAAAAAGTATTTTTTACAGGCCTTCCCGAGTTATCCGTTATATGGATATATTGATAACCGATTCTTATCCATAAATAATCTTCACTCTCTTTCTTATCAAAACCGAGGACTTTCGTATAAAAATCTTCAGACCGCTTCTTGTCCTTAACCAATAAGGTTATGTGGTTTATTCTCATAATGGCCGAATTTTATTTATAAAAGATATTTTCTAAAAAATTATCAAGAAATGCCGCGCTGGGAGCAAAAAGCGACTGAGGCAAAGCATCAACATCATACCATTCCCAACTTTCACACTTTTCCGGCTCCATAATTTTCGCTTCTCCAAAAAATGTTTTTGCAACCACGCCTATGGTTATATAATGTTTTCCGTAAGCAATATCGTTGGTAAGTGACACTACATTAAAATCTACTCCGTCTAAATCAGTCTCTTCCTTAAAGTTCGCGTCGCGCGCATTCTTCTGGCGTTTCTCCGAATTCAAGGTGTCCGCCCGGCAGGGAAAAAGTATTTTTTCCGAGACTACCCTTCCGTTTACCCAGGAGTATCCTGCCATCGGAATCTTGCACCAGAACCCCTACGCCTACACACACGATTTTATCCGACATAAATTTTATTTTATAGAGTTCATTTTTTATTATGCAAAATAGCGGCGCACGATCCGTACAACTATCTGATTAGAAAAAATTACTTTTCCACAATCTCAAAATTTATCTTCTCTCCACATTCGTCCTGAAGCTCACCATAAGCCAAAATTACTTCCAATTGTGGATATTTTTTCAACAAAATATTCTTAGCCTTATCCATATCTTCAAGTTGCTTCGTCTTTTCCTCTTCTTTTGAATCAAAAGAATATTCTTTTCCATAGGCCCCGCAATTGCTATGATGAAAAATTATCACCCGCTCGGTATGATGTAAATCAGTTGAAATACTTACCTGCTGCAAGAAAAAATCCCTGATCTCATCGCTTCCATCCGCTAAGTTCTTACTTGCTCCCGCAAGAGATATGACATCAAAACCGCCCTCAAAGAGTCCACTTTTTTCGATCCAACACATAACCTCTCCGCGAAGGCGGAAATCCATACATCGAATTAAAAGATTTCTACAATTATGCGACATAGTTTTAGGTTATATTCTTATATCCTTTCTTGTTTTCTATATCTACACCATCACTGTGCCGTAAGGGTTATCATTTTTTATTCCTTCAAGCTAGAAAGACTTTGCTACCATCGCTGCCATATCAACCAATCGGCAGGAGTAGCCATATTCATTGTCATACCAAGAACAGACCTTTATCAAATTACCATTCACGCTAGTGAGAGGCAAATCAACAATTGAAGAAAGCGGGTTAGCCTTGAAATCCACAGAGACCAACTCTTCCGAAGCCGCGCCCAACACACCTTTCATCTCGCCATTTGCTGCTTCAATAAAGAAATTATTTATCTCTTCGACCGAAGTATCACGCTTCATAACCGCCACAAAATCTACAATGGAAACCACGGAGGTCGGAACGCGCATCGCGATACCATCAATATTTCCAGCAAGTTCAGAAATCGCCTTGGTAACCGCCTTGGCAGCTCCAGTCGTGGTCGGGATGATAGAAATCGCCGCCGCCCGGGCTCTTCGAAGATCCTTGTGAGGAAGGTCCAGGATATTTTGATCGTTAGTATAACTATGCACCGTCGTCATAAATCCTTTTTCAATTCCGATCTTATCGTTGAGAATTTTCACCACCGGTGCCAAACAGTTAGTCGTGCAACTTCCATTGGAAACAATATCGTGCTCGGCGGGGTTATAATCACTTTCGTTGACACCCATAATCAAAATGGGAACACCTTCACCTTTCGCCGCCGCACTGATGACAACTTTCTTCGCTCCGGCTTTCAAATGCTTACCAGCCTTTTCTTTGTCGAGGAAAAATCCTGTGCATTCAAGCACAAGTTCGACACCCAAATCCGCCCAAGGCAAAATTTCTGGATCCTTCTCAGCAAAAACCCTGATGTTCTTTCCATCCACAATCAAATTCTCCTCATCAAAATCCACTGTCTTGCCATAGATACCATAGTTGGAATCATATTTCAGAAGATGCGCCAAAGTCTTCGTATCCGTCAAATCATTCACCGCCACAATCTCAAATTCAGGATTATCAAAAGCGATCCGAAAAGAGAGTCGTCCAATTCTTCCAAAACCATTGATTGCAATTTTCTTTGCCATATGTTTTTATCTAGCTTATTTAATATGAACTTTTAAACACCCTTTCATTCTTTTATATTATACTATATTTTTTAGAAAAAGGCTAAAATCAAGAGTTTTTATGGCTTTCTTTTAATTCTTCCATATACTCATAATATTTCGTCAGAAATTCACACGCGATTTTTTCTAAGACATCATAATTTATAAGAAAATTGGAAGAATTTTTACTATAAAAATTATAATATAGATTCTGATGAGCTATATCGCCCTTATTTCTAAAATCCCACATGTCTCTTGTTTTTTCAATAGTCTCCCTTTTAATTTTGATTTTACTGCCAGCTTTTTCAATTACACCCTTAGTTCCCAATTTTTTATATTCTTTTTTATTAAGACCAAAACGATTTTCTTTTTCTCCAATTTCTTTAGCCACCATTTCTATAAGTTTAACTTGATTGATTATTATATCCAATTCATTAAAAACTCCTGAATATTTCATCACAGAAGCCCTTTGCAAATATATCATTCCTTTTTTAAAAATAGGATCATTATAACTCAAATAATCTTTAGCCTTACTAACAAAACCTCTGGGATATTTTCTAGGAAAAAAATTTACCACATTTATCCCAGGTTCTGGCAATTTTACTCTAATTTTTTCCTTATCTTCATCAATAAAAGCCCCCGAAATCTCAAAATCATAAGATTCTCTTGCTTTTTTTATTCTTTTTGCTCCGACCTTAACCACCACATTTTTAGCAACCAAAGATAATGCCATTGAGACATCATTAAATCTATTTGTCGCTTCTTCTAATGCTTGCCAGAGACTATAAGAGTCTACTTCGGTCCTGATAAGATATTCGCTCTCAAAAGTTCTGGTACTTATCATTCTTTGAGGATAATGTATATAATTCCTGACTCCTTTCTCCAAACAATGGAATTCACTACTTTTGCTTCTTATAGGAACAACAGTACGATTATCCTCCAAATCATATTGTTTATAGCTTTTAAAGATAATGCATTCACCTATTTTTATTTTATTTTCCGGCATATACGAACCAATAAATTTCGCCAATATCGTATATTTCATTTGTGTAAGATTAAAAATTAATTTCATCTAAATTTTCAATATCATTCTTTTCTAAGTCCCACCTTAAAGGATTGTTTTGAATATATTCACGAATAAGGCGCAGAGATTTTTCATCGCGAATGATTTTATCGTAAAAAGACTTTTGCCAATGGAAATCTTCATATTTGTTATCTTTACACCATTTCGTGACTCCGATTTTTACCCCTCTTACCACAGAAGACAAGGAACGCGCCCATTGTTTCTGCCAAGTTATATTCTGTGTTTGTAGGGAACAAAAATCTTTGTTCCCTACATTATTAATAATCAAAATACTATGAATATGATTCGGCATCATCACAAACTCGTCCAAATACACATGCGGAAAATGTTGAGGGATTTCTATCCAACATCTTTCTGCTGTCTTACCAATCTTACTCAATTTCACCCTTCCTTTTTCGATCTCGCCAAAATAATTCTTATGTCTATGCGTACAAATAGTCACAAAATAAAAACCGTCAGAAGAATAATCGAATCCTCATAAACGATTAGCCCTCCTGCCAAGATCATTCATACTCATAAATTTATCAAAAAAAACAGAGGACTCACTGTCCCCTGTCCCATGAATCTACTTCGCAAATCTCCTGACAATCTCCACGAACTCGCGGGGCTTGAGCGACGCGCCGCCGATAAGAAGTCCGCTTAGGCCCGTCTTGTCGACAAGATCGAAAGCGTTGTCCCGATTGACGCTCCCACCATAAAGGATTGGGACGCTTTCCGCAGCCACGCGGTTGCCATATATTTTAGCGAGGATTTTCTTTATGAGAAGCCCGATACTCATCACTTCGTCTGGAGAAGGCACCGCACCGGAACCGATTGCCCAAATCGGCTCATAAGCAATAACAAGATTGCCGATCAAATCTTTCTCTGGAATCTCAGTAAGGGCCTTTTCCACCTGATTTACGATAATCTCTCCCGTATCTCCCCGCTGCCGTTCCTCCAAAGTCTCACCGATACAGAGGATGGGACGAACTTTTCCCGCAAGAGCGGCTTTGATTTTAAGATTTACCATCTCGTCAGTCTCTCCCAGATATTGCCTGCGCTCCGAATGGCCGATGATTGCATATCTGACACCGAGGCGGCGCAACATGTCCGCAGAGATCTCTCCCGTGAAAGCCCCGGAATTTTCCCAAAAAATATCCTGCGCTCCGAGTTTCACTTTACCATCAGAATCAAAATTGGACAGAAAAACAAAGGGTGGACATATAACAACCTCAACTTTCTCGTCATCAATCTTATAAACCTCATCCTCCACTTCGTCAAACATCTCTTCCGCATCCGCTTCCGATGCCGGATTCATTTTCCAGTTGCCAATAATATATGTTTTTGTTTGTTTCAAGTCCATCTTTTATTTTTTACAGATTATAGATTTCTTCTCAATTTCTCCGCCGCCGCAACCCTTTCTACCGCCAGAGCATAAGCTGCTATGCGCAAACTACAATCGCAACATTCTTTTTTGCTCCAGACTTCATCAAAAGCTTTTTCTATGATTTCTTTTAAGCGTCCGATATTTTCATTTTCGCTCCAATAATAATTCTGCAAATTCTGTACCCACTCAAAATAGCTGACAATCACACCTCCGGCATTCGCTAAAATATCAGGCACGACCACCACTCCTTTCTTCTCAAGAATCTTATCAGCTTCGGGAGTAATCGGACCGTTGGCAAACTCGACAATAATTTTTGCCTTGATATTGTCCGCGTTCTTTTCCGTTATAACATTTTCAAGAGCCGCCGGCATCAAGACATCGACATCAAGCTCCAGAAGTTCCTCGTT
>JAQUYG010000031.1 GCA_028691985.1 Minisyncoccota bacterium | reverse complement strand
AGGATAGCAAGATGCAGAGAAAAGAGCGGGGGCTTAAAACCCTAACTCTAGAGTTTTAAGTTTCACAAAAAGATGTTCTGTGACAATAAAATATTTACCACTATCAGAAAATTCTATCCTGAAATAAAAATCAAAAAACGCCGATTAAAAACCGACTTTAGTAAAAAAATCTGGATCAGCATCTTTTATCCGATTTTTAATTTCAGAATATGCACTGTCAACAAATTTATCTCCTGGAGTTTTTACAAGCGGATTAAACCCATTTTTCAATTCTGCCAAATCTTCATAGCCATCACCATCAGTATCTCTATCGTTTTTATCTGTCCCAACGACTTCTTCCATATTATCAAAAAGTCCATCACCGTCCGAGTCCATATCAATGGTTTCTGCTTCTTTCGAAGGAACAGACACTTTAGGAAGATTGAACAACATCGCAATCGCAAGCAAAATACAAGCGACTACCAAGCCAAGAAACAATTTTTCCTTGAGATATTCGTTCATAATAATTTTATATTTTTAACTCTTTTATTATACCATAACATACCCCAAAAAAGAACCGCTTTTAGCGGTCTTTTTAAAAATAGGAAAAAACTTTCTTTGCTGATTATAGGTCAACTTTTATTTTTGAATATTTATTGATTTTGACCGCGATTAGGACAGAAACGATACCACCGATTATAACCAGGGTACCGACCAACATCCCCAAAAGGTCCGGGTAGATAAAAACCAAGATTCCAACGACAATTGCAAGAATACCTTCAGTCGCAAGCCCCCAAACGATATTCTTCATAAACTTTGAAACGATTTCAATTTGTTGCATTTTTGTTTTTTATACTGATTAATATGTTTTATTATACCATTTTTCGAAAGATGGCACAATTAAATTTCTATAACATCACCGATTTTTATATCGAGCTTTTTGGCCACATCGCCGCCTTGCAGAATAACTTCCAAAAATCTTCTGTCATCTATACCCGAGCTTCCCTGAACGATTCCTATTTCTTTATCAGGAAGATCCTTAAGTCTCTCATAGAATTTTAGAAGTTTCTTTTCGCCCTTAATGGAGACCTCGACCTCCTGACCATTTTGGAAATTAAATTCTTTACCGACAAGAGTGGTTTTTATATTGCCAAAATTATCAATAAACCAAACGGCATTAGGAGCTTCTTTTATTTCGCCGAGATCATATGCCTGCTTTGGCAAGTCGTACCCCTTCCACACCCATCCTGCGGCACGAGGAAGGAAATTAAAACTGCGAAATTGAGTATTGATGATTCTCATCTTTGCCACCGCATCGAGCTCTTCATCGCTTATAAAACTCATAACTTCCTCGATATCAAAAAGAAAAAATTCGTCTATAAGCCCCAACTTGTTGCATAGAGAAAGCACCAACCCATCTACAGAAGAAGCCACTAGAGTATTTTTGAAACGAAAATAGCCGAAAGGCGTTCCATTTTTCCACTTTTTCGCTTCACCATTGCGTGGAGCAACATTCACCAAAATCACGCCCTCTTTGCCATCAAAAGCATCCAGTGCATCTATCAAAAAACCCGCCGCTTCCAATTCAGAACAAACAGCGAATGAACCTACAGAAGCATCTTGAAAAATCGATCCCGCCCGAGAAACCTGCCTTAGTTTTGCATTCTCATCAAAGCAATCGTTAATTATGGAAATTTGCATATTTTGTTTATAATTTAATTTCTAGATATTTAAAAAACCGGCCTTCTGAAGGACCGTTTATTTTTCAAAAAAACAAAACTCCGATCCTTCTAGGCTGGCGCGTACATCTGCATAATCATTTTTTTGGAGTTTGTCATAAAGCGCAAAAGATTGGTAAAGCTCCACAGTATCATGATATTAGATATAATAAGTGTTGTCAATAAAAGAATGAAGTGAAGCTTGAGGCAACGCATTTCTTTAAAACAAAGAGTTGTCATTTTTTTCATTTTTATCTTCCTTGGCAGAAGGATTACCAAATTCTTCGTCAAATTCCGCTGATGAGAATATTTTTTCTTCTTTACCTATATCTGACAGCCCCTTTTTTTTCTTTCCTAAAAAAGAATTCTCCATAACAGGAATTCCAGCTCCTCTTTTTTTTCTGTTAACAAAATATATTTCAAGATTATCTTTTAGGATTTTTAATCCTGGTGTTGCTTTGTCAAAAATCGCTATTATCCATTTTCCATCTCTAATGGACGCTAACGGAATCTCATGATTCATACCATTCAAAAAAATATTTTCTCCTGCCATATTACTGCTGCTACGCCATAACCATGACTCTTCCCGATGAGTATCTTTAGATTTATCTTTAGAACTCTCCTCTTTATTCTCCAAATTTTCTTCGATCTTAGCATTTTTACTAAAAATCCCTTCATAGAGAAAATCCTTGGCCTCATCATAGTCATATGATTTTATCTCTCCATCAAAATTTTCAAAATCTACCGATTCAAGGTTGTTATCAGACAACTTATCATCTTTTTTTATTTCCACCACGAGAAATTCCAAATTTTCCAAAAAATTTTTCATATCATTATCACTCATTTCTGCCCCAACCTTTTTATTAAAAAGATGCCTTCTTTTTTCCCTCTCTATTTTCTCCTTTTCTTCCTCGTTATTTTCGCTTAAATGATTCTTGAATTTTTCTCCGAACATATTTTTTCGTTAATTTTTATTCGTCCAGTTTTTCCAATTCACCGACCATGAAATCTATCATCTCTCGCAGATATTCTTTTGAGAAATCAAATTTGATTCCGGCAGCGGCATAAATCTCTGGCACAGATTTGCTATATCCAAGTGCCATAAATTTTTTATAATCACAAATCGCCCTCTCAGGATTTTCCTTGAAATGTTTATAAAGTGCGATGGCACCAAGCTGTGCGATGGCATATTCGATATAATAGAAGGGAACTTCGAAAAAATGTAAAACCCCAAGCCAACCAATTTCCCTTTCTTTCTCCAGACCCGACCAATCCACACCTGTAGCAAATCTATCTTTCAGCTTCGCAAATTCCCCGTCTCTTTCTTCAGCATTTTTTTCAGGATTTAGATATATCCAATGTTGAAAAGCATCCCCGACCATTATCGCCGGAAAAGCAAAAAGCACATCTTCGAATTGTTCCTTCTTGGCTTTTTTGATATCATTTTTATCACTATAAAACTCGCCTAAATAATCCAGTATAAAAAGTTCCATCGACATAGACGCCAGCTCATTCACCTCCATCGGAGGATTTTTATATTTGGATATATTTTCTCTGTCCATTGCGAATGCATGCAGAGCATGCCCGCTCTCATGCAAAAGAGTCTGTACATCATTCTGCACGCCGATTGCATTCATAAAGATAAAATCCGCCCCGGTTTCATTCAAAGAACAGCTGTATCCTCCCGGCGACTTGCCTTTGCGATTATCCAAATCCAAAAGTTTATTTTCGGACATAAAAATTATGATATCGGCAAAATCCTGATCCATCTTTTTTAAGATATTTATAGAGCCTGCCAGCAATTCCCTAGTATCTTTAAACGGCTTCAATGTATTTCCTTCCAAATCCACAGACATATCCCACGGCCTCAAAGTTTCCACCCCCAATTTTTCTTTTCTCTCTTGATTTATTTTTTTCAACACCGATAAAACCACTGTTTCAACAGAGTTATGGAATTTATATAAATCTTCCGGCGTATAATCGAATCTACCACTGGATTGATGCGCGAAATCTCGATAGTTATCAAAGCCGGCATTTTTTGCAATTTGACCCCGTAAAGCTTTTAAATCATCAAAAAGTTTCTCGAATTCTTCTTTTTTCTCAAGCATTTTGTTTTGCACTAGCCGCCATGCCTTTTCCCGCTTTTCTCGATTTTTATCTTTCAAAACCAAACTCATTTCATCTAAAGTTTTTTCCTTTCCCTCAAACTCAACCGTCAGCTGCGAACAAATTTCTCCATATTTATTAGCCAGCTCATTTTCTTTCACCAAAAGCGGGATATTCTCTTCACGAAATATCTCAATTTCGTTATGAAGTATCTTACCTAAGTGCCCATATTTTTCTCGCGGAAGTTCCCTGAAAAATTCATTCTCAAAAATCTTTTTATCCAATTCGAAAAAATAAGGAGTAGCAGGCGCAACTACAAATTCATAAAAATCTGTCTGCTCTTTCGCCAATTTGGGATCGTCAGCGAACTGCGTCATCCTAATCTGTTTCCATGCGCCAACTTCTTCCAAAATGTCACTCAATTCTCCATATTTATCAATAAATCCTATCAAGTTATCCGTCGACATAATCTCAGTCTCCAGCATTTCTTGCAAAACCTTTTTCAACTCATCCCACTTTTCTATCTTAAAATCCTGCGGGAAATATTTTCTTACTTTTTCTTTCATATCCTTTAAACAGCTTATCATAAATAATCACAAACATTTACAAAACATGCAATCACCCTAGACTCTTCAAAAAATCAATTTCCTGCTCCCACCAATCCCTGACCGCCTCCTGATGTCTATCAGGACCGTATGAACGGAGAAACTTGAATTTATCGGAGAAATTCTTGTGATATATTTTGAAATTCTCCTCGCTCCTGAGTGCCCACGAATCGAATTTGAAAGCCTCTTGTTCTTTTTTCAAAAGATAATCCGCACCGAGATATCGATTAGCGGAAATTGAAAAATCAATAGTAAAAACTTCAAATTTATATTTAGAGCCAAAAATCGTTTTAGCAAGTTTGGTTATGCGATTTTTTCTGGTAAATTCGCAAAAAATTCCGACTTGATTGCAATCTATTTTTTTTGCTTCGATTATTTTTTTAGAGTTGAAAATATTTTCCATCGTGGACAGTGCTTTTGTGTCAACTAGCAAAGACCATTTCTTTGTTGAGTTTTTCACAAAATCTCGCTTGCAAAGAAAATCGAAATATTTTTTCATCTCTCCCGCTTCACTTCTCTCGTAAGGCGCTATCATATCCGTCTTGCCGCCAGAAAATATTATGCGCAATTTTGTGTCTTTATTTTTTTGCGCATATTCAAAAACACTGTTAAATGTGTTATTCAGGTAAAAGCGATATTCTAGATCTTCAAAAATATCTTTCGGGATCCCATAGCCCAACACAAGAAAAACTTTTTCCATAAGAATAACTATTATGAATTACTAGACGAAGACAGCTGCGACAATATCCATTCCTGACATCCATTCGCCAACGCCGTCAACATCTTTACTTTTGCAAGCTCCGTCCCCTTACCTATGATTTTCAATTCCCCCTCCCCCGTGCCGGCAGTGTCGACAATCACAGTCTCAATATCATCCGTTCTGATGCGGAATGATTTGCCATAGGGATGGGAATAATTCAAAAATCCATTCTCTATGAAAAACTTGCCCGCAAGACCCAAAAAACCGATATTAAATTTTTGAGAATTCATATATTTGAGATTAATCCGGTTTTTATAAAAAACGGCAACTAATTTTATTTTTCGAACTTACCCATGATTCTCAGGGTTAAAGAAGCCAAAATTCCCCCCGAAAGGGCGGTGAAAAGCTGCGGATAGCCCATCATCAGTACGAGTCCGGAAGCGATCTGAGCAGACACAAAATTTCCGATTACTAAAGAACTGACGACGGATAGAAATGCGAATTTCAGGACACTCGCCGATACGATTCCACCCCAATAATTTTTGTTTTTTAAAGAGGCGAAAACCACGATCAAGAGCGCGTTAGAAAAAATAATAAAAGGCACCATCGGAGCGATTGCAATCGCAATAAGTCCAGTTGACAATGAAACCAAGCTCGGGATCACACCGATTAAAATAGCCCCCCGAACTCCGATAAGAGCCACGGAGAGGAAAAGCGTGGCGTTTACCAAAGTACCTGTGATATATTGAGAACCGAAAATTGGAGCACATACCGCAATAGCAAAAAGCACAACAAACCTTGCAATCAAACCCGAATAAGCGGCGGTTTTAGACATAACGCCCACCTCGGTCGCTGCGACTCCCAAAGATATTTTTTCATTTTTTATTTCCTGCATATTTTTCAATTAAAGACTTAGTTTATTCTTTTATCTCTACTTCCCTCTTCTTGGGAAAATATTTCGTATGGCACAATTTATGAACATTCTCTTTTTCTCCCAGAAAATCTTTGTATATGCTTTTTACAATTTCACTCTGATGAGCCAGGCGGATTTTCTTTTCCTTGTCTATTTTATATAGTCCAGCTGCACGCGCTTGCCTGATTTCTTTGTCAGTCGGAACTGGCTGCCCGCCTCCACCGATACATCCGCCGGGACATGCCATAACTTCTACATAATCGTAAGCGGTGGAATCAAGTTGCAGTTCGCGTAAAATCTTCTGCGCATTAGCAATCCCATTTACGGCAGCAACTTTGACCTTCTGCCCATCTATCTCCACTTCGGCTTTCTTGATCCCCTCCATTCCGCGGACACTTTCGAATTCTATATTCTCCAGTTCTTTGCCGGTAATTTTATAATAGGCCGTACGAAGAGCAGACTCCATCACTCCCCCCGACGCGCCATAAATCACACCCGCACCAGTCGCGATTCCGAGCGGATCATCGGGCTGCTCCGGTTTCAAATTCTTAAAATCTATTTTGTGATTATAAAAAAGCCTCGCCAGTTCTCTGGTAGTCAAAACATAATCAACCGGTCTCATCCCGTCAATTTTCATCTCCTCGCGACTTATCTCGTATTTTTTAGCAACACATGGCATCACTGAAACTACGATGATATCCTTAGGGTCAATTCCTTCCTTTTCAGCGAAATAAGTCTTAATAAGTCCGCCCAAGATTATCTGTGGAGACCTGACTGTTGTCAAATGAGAAAGATATGCCGGATTATAGAATTCCAGATACTTCACCCACGCCGGACAACAAGAGGTGAACATCGGCATAACTCCCTTATTTTTTATCCTTTCTATCAACTCATTTGCTTCTTCAATGGTTGTTATGTCAGCAGCCACGGAAGTATCAAAAACTTTATCGACACCCAGTTTTCTTATGCCTGCCACTAATTGACCGAACATATTTTTCCCCGGTTCAAGACCGAACTCCTCTCCGATACTGGTCCTGATTGCCGGCGCGAATTGGAATATGACTTTTTTATTCTTATCCTTGAGCGGTTCCTCGACCTGCTCAAATTCCCCGACTGCCTCAAATGCTCCGACCGGACAATGCACTAAGCACTGCCCGCAATATATACAATCTCTATTCTCTTCCAGTTTGGGCTTCACCTGATAGAAGGTATCTTTTTGTCTCTTTTCCAAAAAATTTATCCCCTGCTTGCGACACATCTCGGTGCAGTTCCCACAATCGATACATTTCGAACTATCAAAAATCAGCGACGGTCCGAACTCGTAGACAGGATAACCTGTTTTGCGATCCGGCAATCCGCCAATCTTAACCTGCATCTCTTTCGCCATTTTTAAAAGATGGCAGTTGTGACTCGTTACACAATCATTACACTCTTCCCGATGCTGAGCGAACAAAAGTTCCAGATTAGTTCTTCTGGCGCGCAAAAGATCCGGCGAAATCGTGATGATTTCCATACCATCCTCTGCCTTGGTTGAACAAGAAGTAAAAAAACCTCTCTTACCTTTTATCTCTACGATACACATACGGCAGCTCGCCTTATTCTTAAGATCAGAATGATAACAAAGAGTCGGAATCGGTATCCCATTTTCTTTCGCAACCTCCAGAATATTTTTCCCCTCATCCGTCTCAATTTGTTTACTATCTATAACGAGATTTATTTTTTTATTTTTATCCATCAAAGTACTTTATTGATTAAGCTCCTGAATGGAACCGCGACTCCGCGGCCGAGGGAGCAGAAACTGGTATTTTCCAGAACGAAAAAAAGTTCATTCAGAAATTCACGATCCAGTTTTTCGGTTTTGACCATTTCAGAAATCCGATAAACTCCTTCTCTGCAAGGAACACACTTATCACAATTCTCTTCCAAGAAAAACTCCGCCCACTTCCGCATAAGCTCGTAGGGGTCTGTCTTCTCCTTGTTAAAAATTATGATTGACGAAGCTCCGCAAATCTCCTGATCCAATTCTGACGGTAATAATATTTCACCGGAAGCACCTCCGCCAGCTTGCACAAAAAAGTCAAATTCAGGAAAATTACCTGTTTCCTCTAACACCTGACGAATTGTATATTCCGCCGGAAATTCCCAAACACACTCTTTTTTTACATCGCCGCTCACGCAAAAAAATTTTGTGTTTTTAAAATTTCCCTCTTTAATGCGACCGACATGGTAGAATGTTTCCACATTATTCACGAGAGTGGGAAACCCCCAAAGCCCGGACTCTCCCGGAAAGGGCGGCTTCTTCCTGACTATAGGTCGCTTGCCTTCGATTACCTCGCAAACCGCAGTTTCTTCACCGCCGAGATAACCCCACTTCTTCTCAAAAATCACAATCGGCAACCCGTCACAAAGCTTCTCGAGTTTCTTACTGAACTGCTTATAATATTCCTTATTGAGGTATATATAAGCCAGGCTATGGTCAACCGTCTCAAGGGCAATCTTTATTCCCTCCACAACGACCTCCGGATATTTTTCCAGCAGATACTTGTCTTTAAAAACGCCGGGTTCACCTTCCGACCCGTTACAAATTATATATTTTTTGTCCGCTTTTTGACTCTTAACCATTTCCCATTTCACGCCCGTAGGAAAACCGGCGCCACCACGGCCAGTAAGGCCTGCTTCTTTTATCTTAGCGATCATATCTTCTTTCTTGTCCATAATGGTTTTATTTTTATTTTTTCTGATATAACCATTATACAACATAATTGTGTTTTTTTGAACAAAAAAAGAGAAAAGGTCTTACCTGCGAATTTAATTCGGCATTCTTGACCCCTTTGAAAATGTCTCTGCGGTGCGATATGCCAAATTATGGTCCGTATATTTTACATTTAAAAACAGGAGTTTAAAGGTCCTGTTTTTAAATCATGTCGAATGCCCGGCTAGTTACCATTCTCTCCCAGAATAACTGCAATTTCTTTTTCCTCGCCCTTGTGATAGATTCTCAAAACAACTTCGTCTCCAGGCTTATATTTTCTTATAAGGTTAGTAAGAGGATTTTTCTCGGTAATTTTTTCGCCATCAACTTCCAAAATAATATCATTCTCAACCAGCCCAACTTTGTCTGCTGGGGAACCTGGCACGACAGCAAGATCGGCAGCAGTTTCTCCGCGCGAAATTATTACTCCGTAATTATAAGGAAGATCATTATTCTTCTGCACAGTACTATCTACCACCACATATCTCACCCCAAGAAAAGCTTGCGCATCTTTCTTGATTGTTCCCGAAATTTTTACTTCTTCATAGGAAGATTTTACATCATTGACGGGGATTGCAAAACCGATGCTCTGCGCGTCCGCCATCGCCACATTAACCCCGATAACATTACCGTCGATATCCAAAAGAGGTCCGCCGGAGTTTCCGGGATTGACCGCCGCGTCGGTCTGAATCAGATTCTCCAAATTTTCTACACCGCTAATCGAACCATAGGCGGAAATGGAACGATATAAACCGGAAATCACGCCCTTGCTCACAGTATTTTCAAACTCACCTAAAGAATAACCGATGGCAATAGCGGTCTGTCCGATATGGATTTCGTCAGAATCCCCAAGATTCAAAAAAGGCAAGTCATTTTTATCGATCTTAAGAATTGCAATATCATTGTTCGGATCGCGCGCCAAAACCTCCGCCTCAATCTCTTCATCAAGATGACTCTTATCGTTCAATATAACCGTGTATTTAACATCTTCATCCTCCACTACATGTCTATTGGTTATGATATAACCATCAGAAGAAACCAAAAAACCCGTCCCCGCACTCACCTCCATCTCCTCCGTCCCATTCTGCACTCGAGAAGGAATCCTGAAATTAAAAAAATCATTATATGAAGTTTCATAGGTCGGCACCTCGGCTATCGCGACAATACTCACGACCGCGGGCGACGCCTTCTCTGCAACCTCTATCACCTGCGATTGCTCATCAACAACCCTGATGCTATCAAAAATACGATTTTCCCCAGAAGGCTGCTCCATACTCCAATCATTTTTTTTGATCGCATAATCCACAACAGTATAAGAGAATAAGGCATTAAAAAACAGGAATAAAACAAACAACGATGCACCGAGCAAGAAATGCCCCCTTCGTCTGAAATGCCTATTTTTACCCTTCTTACCAAAAATGGAATATTTCTCCTCCGTTTCAGGTCCTGAAGCCTCGATTTTTTCCGAAACAAGCGCCAGCCCATTCTTCATTTCTTCATTTTTTTCTTCATTCTCCATATTTCTAAATGTTAGAAAATAAAAAACTAAAAACTTTTTATATAGAAGCTACCTTCATAATACGCTTTTTTACCAAATATTTTTCAAAACTTGTGCCACTTTCTTACAAAAAAACTCTCACCTCATTTTATATAAGAAAGAGTTCTCAGAACAAAAAGCTTATTAGAAAATTCAAAAAGCAATAGATGCGACTCAAAACTATATTTCTAAAAAACTAGTAGAAAATCAAATAAACAACCGAGGATCCTTACAGCCCCTTTTCGCAATAATAGCTTCCCGTCAGATTGTTTTCCTTTGCAACTGTGCACTCGTTACAGATACAACCATGACTGCGCACATCACAAGAAGACTTTCCTCTTGCACAAAAAAGCGTCAGCGTTCTTTCTTTCATACATTTATTATGGCTTGGGCATCTATCGCAGATACACCTCTGGACATTTTCAAAGCTGTCTTCTATCATATTTCCCTTTCTTTACTAAAAATTAATAAAATAAACTACCCTGTTTCATTATACCTTTTTCTCCTTCATTTGTCTTACCGGATGATTCTGGGATTTTTATGATACCCAGTTTCTTCAGTTCAAAAAAACATCTAGCACAGGCTTGAGTATCTACAAAAGCATCATGTGCATCCTCAAAATCCTTACCGAACAACTTGATATGAAGTTCAGAAAGGCGCGGCCATTTATAGCCATTGTTATTATTCGACGAAATCTGACAAAAATCGACAGAAGAAATCATCGTACATATGCGTTCGATTTCAAAAAGTTTGCTCGATATGCCAGTACGAAGAAATTCCGCACCAACTATTTTTTCATCAAAATTCATATTATGTGCAACCAGAAAATCGGAACTATCTATCTCATCGGAAAAATCTTGCATGATATCATCAAGTTTTTTACCCCTTGCAATCGCTATTTCCGTGGTTATGCCATGGACTTTAGAAGACTCCTCGGGTATGGCAAAACCTTCCGGCTTCACGATTGATTCTTTTTCACAAACCTTCTTTCCACTATCATCGTAAGAAATCCATGCTATTTGGACCAATCTTGGCCAATTTTTCAAATCATCAACAGGGGCATTCCAATTCACAGGAAGCCCAGTCGTTTCCGTGTCAAAAAATAGAAACATAAAGGACGGTTATTGCTTTTATATAGATATCTCGATAATACCTGATACTACATATAATATAGCACTATTAAAGGCCTAAAACAAGCTTTTTAATATTTGTTTTGATATATAAAATTCGATAGAAATTTAACCTCTTTAATCCTTAAAAGAAGTCCTAAGCATCCAGAAACTTTTCCATC
>JAQUYG010000030.1 GCA_028691985.1 Minisyncoccota bacterium | reverse complement strand
ACGGCGATATCGTTAAGACGGCAGACAGTCTTGATGTCTATGTGATAAAAATTATTGGTGATAGAAAGTACAAGAGGATCATACTCTCCCCTAATGTTTTTCAAAGCTATGGACATCTTAAATGGGAGAACCTGAAGATGGTTTCGGAAAGCGAGTTGGAAAGATATGTGACATCAGAGCTTGTTCGCGTGGCATATGATGCTAATATCTATAGACTTATTCCGAACGGAGATATTGGCAGCAGAGGGATTTTTAATAGCTCATCTTCCGATTTTGATACCTTCTCGGTTTATGAGATAAATGCGGTTGATCGGGACTCTTATAACATGATAGAGTAATAGCTCCGGGTGTTTCAAGTAAAATTGCATACCCCAAGATCTGGATAGGGCTGGTTTTCGGATTATTTGATTTTTTTCGGTTTGTGCTGTAGGATAGAACAAGAGAGGGGAGGGGTGGAGATTTTGACTGGGATTAAGTTAAGGTTAATATAAAAATATGAAAGTAATACTTATTAAAGATGTACAGAGTCTGGGGCATAGCGGGGACATTAAGGATGTTTCTGATGGATATGCCAGAAATTTCTTGATTCCAGGAGGATATGCTAAACCAGCGACACAGAGCGCGCTTGAAAAGGCTGAAGAGGTAAAGGTTCAAAAGGCGAAAGAGGCGGAGGGTGAACTCGGAAAGGCAAAAGAACTGGCGAAGATGTTGCAGGGAGAATCAGTCGTCGTGAAAGTCAAGGCTGATGATTCAGGAAAACTGTATGCTTCCGTAAAGGGCGAAGAAATTTCTGAAGCGCTCAAAGCGAAAGGTTTTGAAGTCGAAAAAAACAAGGTAGTTATCGGTGACCCTATCAAGGAGCTAGGGGAATTCGAGATTAATATAAACTTGGATCACGGACTTGAAGTCGTTATCGGGGTAACTGTCGAAAAGGAATAAGCAAATGGGGTTTTTAGCCCCATTTTTTTATTGTTTATATTTTACTAATAAAAAATCGTATGGCAAAAACAAAGTTCATCTTCGTGACAGGAGGAGTGATGTCGGGGATTGGTAAAGGAGTGGCTACTTCTTCCATTGGAAGGATATTGCAGAGCAAGGGATATAGCGTGACGGCAATCAAGATAGATCCATATATTAATGTGGATGCAGGAACGATGACTCCCACCGAGCATGGGGAAGTTTTTGTCACAGATGATGGATTGGAAACTGATCAGGATCTGGGGAATTATGAACGTTTTTTGGATACGAATATATTGTCAGGAAACTACATGACTACCGGACGGGTATATCTGTCGGTCATAAATCGCGAGCGTAATCTGGAATATGGTGGAAAAAATGTTGAGGTCGTTCCTGATATTCCTTTGGAAGTAATTTTGCGTATTAAGAAGGTTGCAAAGACGACCAAGGCAGACTTTGTGATGATTGAAATCGGCGGAACAGTCGGGGAATATCAGAATGTCTTGTTCTTGGAAGCAGCGAGAATGCTCAGGATGGAGAAGCCGCAAGATGTGATAGTCTTTTTGGTGAGCTATTTGCCAGTTCCTAATAAGATAGGGGAGATGAAGACTAAACCTACACAGTATGCGGCAAGATCACTTAATTCAGTCGGCATCCAGCCAGATTTCATATTATGTCGAAGCGAAGAGCCGATTGACGATGTGCGTAAAAGCAAGATTGCTCTTTTTTGTAGCGTTCCAAAAGATCATGTAATCGCCTCGCCGGATGTTGATTTTATCTATGAAATTCCAGTGAATTATGATAACGAGAAATTGGCAGAGAAGATTCTTTCTTCTTTCAAATTAAAAAAGAAAAAGAATGATTTGACGAAGTGGAAAAGCGAAGTGGAAAGAATCAGAAAAATAGATAGGGAAATCAGAATCGGTGTTGTGGGAAAATATTTTAACTCGGGAAGTTTCGTTTTGGCGGATTCTTATATTTCTGTTATCGAATCGGTTAAGCAAGCTGCTTGGTCTAACGGATTTAAGCCGAAAATAGAGTGGATCAGTTCGGAAGAATTTGAGCAGGATCCTAAGAGCATCAACAGACTGAAAGAGATGGATGGGGTGATTATCCCGGGTGGTTTCGGTTCGCGCGGTATCGAGGGGAAGATTAAAGCGGTGGAGTTTTTGCGCAAGAATAAGATTCCGCTTTTGGGAATATGCTACGGAATGCAGATTATCTGTATCGAGTTTGCTCGTAATGTGTGCGGACTCAAGGGTGCTCACACGACTGAAATCGATAAGGAGGCAAAATATCCCGTCATTGATATAATGCCGGAGCAGAAGAAAAACCTTCGCGAGAAGAATTATGGCGCGACGATGCGTCTAGGCGCTTATCCTGCGGAGATTAAGACTGGTACGATTGCCTACGAGGCCTATAAGGCCAAATCCATTTCTGAGAGGCACAGGCATCGTTGGGAGGTCAATCCGGAGTATATCGAGATCTTGGAGAAGAACGGTTTGGTATTTTCTGCCAAGTCTCCTAATGGTAAACTCATGGAAATCGTGGAAATTAAGCAAAAGGATCATCCTTTTTTGGTGGGCACTCAATTCCATCCAGAATTCGGGACTCGTTTCATGAAACCCCAACCGATTTTCAACGCATTCATGAAAGCGGTGGTTAAGGGGAAGAAATAAGATGAAGGCAGAAGGGAAGGTAAAAAACTATTTTAAAAACAAAACCGAAGGATTATGGAAGTCCGACGGTTTGTTTTTATTCTTTTTTGCTGTTTTTATAGTTTTATATTTTCTGCGCGTGAAATTTTCTGGAATATATATGAATATAAAAGATATCTCTCGCCTTTTGCTGCTATCCTCGCTTCTTATGTGGCGCTAAGAGGATTGGACGCATGGCAGAAACAACTAAGGTATAAGGACAAGAAGGAGGTGGTAGAAGGTCTTATTAAAAAGCTCATGCACTAAATAAAAATTGCAGCGAAATATTAGTTATCTTATGCGATATTAATTTTGACGAGGAATCTTTCAAAGAGGATCTTTTATTGGTTTCTAAGATATGCCATGTTCAGTTGATGAAAGATATTATTAGCTATAACGCCATGATTAAGGATGCTTATTTGTTGCCTTTCAAAATTAAAGGGCTTAAGAAAAATAAAGATTTTATTGATAGGGTAAGGAAAATAAGTAAAGTTTTTTCTAGTATTGATAAGATTATTGATAGAAATGATTGCGCGGACATTAAGCAACTAAAAGAGGATTATGTTTTATGTTTGCAGCCTCTAGGGAATATAGTAGTTTTTAAAAATGAAATGAACAATTCTTTTGAAGATTTGTTGGATGAGTTAAAGAGAAATGTTTAGAAAAGAACTGCATTTTTTCTCTCGTTATAAAAAACAAGCTCAATCATTTGAGCTTGTTTTTTATCTTTGAAATAAAATTATTTCTTCTCTTTCGCTTCCGGGTGAGTAGCGATATGATCTTTGACGACGCTTACGAACTGTACTCGTTTTTTGTGACCGTCAAAATTAGTAATCTGCTTTTCGGTAAATTTCACAAATCCATCCATTATTGAAAAAATGGTACGGTCTTTACCTTCTCTAACATTTTCTCCCGGTCGGTATTTGTTTCCGATTTGTTTGATGATAATCCCGCCATTCTTGACGAATTGGTTTCCAAAAACCTTAACACCGAGATACTTTGGCTTACTGTCCTTTAGGTTGGACGCTGTTCCGGCAGCTTTCTTATGTGACATTGTGTTTGTGTTTAACTACTTATTATTTTGAAAAATGATGATTTCGCGAGCAACGATCTGCTCCGGTCGGGAATAAATGATGGTATTCCTTTTGGTGATCCGAATATCCGAGCTTTCAAATTTCTTATCTAGCGGACACACTCTAGAATAACCCAATTTTTCCAAGCTGTCAATGAATTCTCCAAAAACGAATTCTTTGGGTTTGAGTTGGTAAGCGGGGAGGGTTACGACAATCAGAGCCTTATTTCTGAGTACCGGCTTTACGACTTGGAGAAAACGGACATATAATTTTTTGATATTAGCGTAATTTTCCCTAATTTCCTCTGTGTTGGGAAGTTTCTTATAGACAGGACCTAGGGTTGATTCGGTGGCGATAGCATCAACGGAATCATTTTTCAGTTTTTTTACCGCCTCATTAAAGTCGGCCTGGAAGACTTTATATTCGTCATATGTAAGGACATATTTTTTCGATATCCATTCCAGATTTTTTTTACATTTTTCTATCTGCTCGCCATTGGCATCGGAGCCGATGACGCGGTAGTCATTGAGAAGCGCTTCTTGCAAGATGGTTCCGGTGCCACAGAAAGGGTCGAAGATCAGTTGACCAGCTTTCACTTTGGTTAGGTTGATCATTACTTGCGCGAGTTTTGGCGGCATCATTCCGATTCTGGCATCACGCCCCGGTTTTTCATAATCGCGCATCCCATAGCTTTCGATGTCTTGCACAATTATGGTTCTTGCGAGCAGGACCTCCTTGCCCGTGAAGATGAAATTCAGCTCCATATTCTTGTCTAAAGTCAGCTTATTGTTGAATATGGAAGCGGTGGAAAGCGCTGATTCTCCCATCTGTGGATAGACAATTCTTGTGGAGAAATCCTTAAGTTCATCCCGTTTCATCTTAGAAAAAATGTCTCGAAAAAAATCTTGTGCATCATTTATTTCTTTTCGTTCTTCTTTCTTCGCAAAATATATGCCATATCCGATGCTTTTCTTCCCGGATCTTTCTTCAAACGCTTTCTTGATATAAGAAACAGTTTCGTCCCTTATCTCATTTTCCTTGAAACTCCCTACGATTTCAGCAATTTTGAGCGTCCCGCCCATCTGCACGAAAAGGTTGCGGACATTCAATTTTTCCTTTGTTTCCAATACAATAAAAGCGGGCGTGATAAGCTCCGTCGTATAGCTAATTTTGTCTTTTTCCAGAATAGCTTGTATCTCAGCCAGGGAGATTGCGGGAATCCTTCCCAAAAAAAATATGTATTTCATAGCTTTTATTTTTTTGTTATTTGTTTATAATTATTATAGAGTGTTTTTGTAAAAAACAGAAATATGTCTTTTGATGATTTTATAAAAAAGAATAGAAACAAATTCAATCTGGTAGCAGGCTTTGCTCTTGTTTTCATTTTGGGTTTTGCCTGTGGCTTCTATTATCTGGAAAATAATCGTGGTGAAGGCTTGATAGAGATCATAGACAGTAGCGGGGATTGTTCTTCTTTCTTTAAAAGTGGCTCAGTGAAGAGTTCAATGATGGCTCCGGCAGGCGATTTTAGTGCATCTCAGACACCTGACAGTGCTCTTTTGGAAAGCAGCGGTGGGGTTGTGGACAGCAATACTGAGGCAAAGCTTTTCGCGGCCAGTAAAAACAGCACTCTATATCATAGCCGAGATTGCCAATATGTCAAACAAATAAAGGATGGTAATGCTGTTTGGTTCAGCTCGCGGCAAGAAGCGGAGGCGGCAGGAAAGAAGCCTCACAGTTGCGTGGAGTGATTTTTTAAGGTTTATCAGAAGCATCGTTATCGATGATGAAAAAAATATATGGTTATCAACCGTTCGATTTTCGGGGATTTGGCTTGTTTTGTGAGACTTATGGCGGTACATCGAAATTGGTGAATATTCAGGGCGTTAGACAATAAAGGACAATCGCTATCGAGAAAGAAAAAAAGGCGAGTACCGCAGAAATGGTTTTGTGAAAAAATCCTTGATGATTTACAATATTTCATCTGGGTCGACATCGACGATCCAGTTTTTGTTTATGTTAGAGAGGAGACTGTTGCGGACTCGCAAATCAAGTCCGTTTTTATGTTTAATGATGATGTGATAGCGGTATTTGCCATATTCGCGATAGCTCTGGGCAGGGAATGGCGGCATTATTTCAAACACATCGTGCCAATTGAGAGCGAAGACTTCTTTTTTTAGGATTTCGTACTGCCATTTTGCCTCTTTCTCGCAAGCGCGCGCATCCGGATCTTTATAAATCAGTTTTATAAGTCTGCCAAAAGGCGGATATTGGAATCCAGATAAGCTCTCTTGCCGGTTTTTGATTTCTTTCTGCAAGAAGTCTTTCGCTGACTCGTTGATGATAGCGTCAAAATATCTGTGTTCAGGTTTACGACTCTGAATGATAACTGTTTTATTCTGAGCCAGCCCATAAATTCTTTCCAGAAATTGCCGTGATTTTTCGCTGGAGCGGAAACCGGGCGAACTGAAAATAATTTCCGGAAAGATGATTCCTATGAGCTCAAGGTTGGGCATATTCCAGTTTTTCCAGATCATTTGCGTCCCTATCAGGATGTCGATTTTTCCTTTTTGAAAGTCCGCATAGATTTTTTGGTTTTTTTTATTGTCTTCGGAGGTGCTGCTATCGAGCTGGACGATGCGGATATTCTTGTTTTCAAATATTTTTTCTATCTCTTCAAAAATTCTCTGGCTGCCTCCGCCGAAAGCGCTGATGTTTTTGCTCTGGCATTTCGGGCAAGCTTCCATAAGCTCGTAGATTTGTTTACACCTGGAACAGTAAAGCCTGTTCTTGTAGCCGATGAGTGGCGTTTGGCAAACTGGACATTCAGCGATATGACCACAACCTTTGCATTGATGTACGGTTTTTTCGCCGAGGCGGGGGATGAGGACAAATGCTTGCTTCTTGTTATAAATTTTTTGCAGAAGTTCCTCTTTGAGTTCCTCGGAGACGAATGAGTAATTCCCATTTTTTCTCTCGACTTCCATATCGATGATTTTGGGGACTATGACTGGTTTTTGTGAAATATCTACCAGTTCAAAATCCTTTTGCGTGCGATAGTAGGATTCCGTGGTCGGCGTGGAGGAGGAGAGTATGATTTTTGCTTTATGGATTCTTGCCAGTTCAATCGCAGTCTCGACTCCGTGATAGCGTGGATTCTGGTCCCATTGTTTATAGCTGGAGTTGTGTTCGTTATCAACAATGATGAGTCGCAGATTTTTAAAGGGCGCAAAAACCGCTTGCCTGGTTCCGATAATGATTTTTGCCGTACCGCTTTTCACTTTCTGCCATTCGTTGAAAAATTGGTTTTTAGTGATGTCGCTTGAGAGTATTGCCACTTTTTCCTCTCCAAATTGTTTTATATAAAAATCTGCTGAACTATAGATGTCGAAATATTCGGGCAACATCAGAAGAGTTTGGGAGTTGTCGTCTTGTTTTTTACATAACTTTCTATAAATCCCGTGTCTTTTTTGCCCGAGGCTGTGTAGAAGCAGAGATCTCTCTATTAAACCTAACTGTTGGATTACGCCTTTTTCCGTCTCCTCGTCAGTGGTTGCAAGTTGGTCATTTCGGCTCAAGTCTATTTTGGTGCGAGCTTCCTTTTTCGTGATTTCGGGTAGCATCGTTTTTATAATCAGGCTCAAGGAGGAATGATAATATTCAGATACGAAATCCGCGATTTCAAGTTGCTTCTTGGAAAAGCTCAAATCTTTTTTAATAGCTTCTATTTCCTTTAGTTTGAATTTTTCTTCTCCACTTTTTTCTTTGATGTCTTTTACAATACCCATTATTTTTTTTCGTCCGAAAGGAACTTCGACCATATCGCCGACTTTGATTTCATCTTTCAAATCGTCCGGAATTTCATAACTAAAAAACTGTGTCAGTCCTTGAGGGAGCTTGGCGGCGGGAATCACTTCGGCAATTTTTTTGTCTTGCTGCGGCATATTCTTATCTAAAGATAGGACGAATGATATGAAAGCTTGTGGCGAGTATTTCTATCTCCCCCCGAGAAGAGGATTGAGGGCGTGAGGTTTATTCTTTGAATTTAGTAACTGTGAAGCGGAAAAGTGAGAATTCTTCGTGCTCAATATCGATGTCTCCTTTGCGTGCGGCGATTTCAATTTGATGTGCCGGAGAATCGACGCCCTCTATGTCGGGAAGTAAAAGTCCGGTCCGTCCGTCGACAGTTTTTATGATAATTCCGTATTTTTGTGAATCTAGATCCGCTGTTGAATAAATCTGCTCAGGCGGTTCGAGAAGGCTTACCTCATAGCTTAGGCTATCTAATTCATCTGATTGTATGGGTGAGAAACGATTGTCCTCTTGGGAGGCCCAAACGGCGTTTTGAATGATTTCTTCAGCTATGTTACTTTTGGTCGGCTCGAAAGTCCCCACGCATCCGCGCAAGTTCCTCTTGCTACCTTCACTTTTATAGATCGTCACAAAAACACCTTTTTGCGCGCGATAAAACTCTTCCGATAAATCCTCTGGAACGGGGATTGTTTTTCCGGTTTTTGCATAGGTCTCCGCTGTTTTTCGGGCAAGCTCCGTGTATTTATTCATAGATATATTGTATATGATTGGTGGGGGATAGTAAAATATATTTTTTGTTATGTCGGTTATAGAATTTTGGTATTTTGGAATAGTTTATTTCAGCTGAGAATTTGATACAAGGCATTTCGATTCCCCTCCAGAGAGGGGTGGCGCGGAGCGACGGGGTGTGTGGGGATGTTCTTCAACTTACAACCCTAACCTCACATAGCGATTGCGTTTGTAAGATGCAAATCGTCAGCAATTAGCCGTTTCAACACACCCCTCGCAACTTTATAGCTAAAGCTATAACGGCTTTTCCCCTCTCGAGAGGGGAATTTAATTCAGAGATTTATCTGGATAAAAGTATGCTTTGAGAAGTGCATACGGGTTAGGGTTTTACTACGCAGAATTCGCCACCCGTTGACTAATACTATTTTCTCTTATATTATACAGAAGTGAGTTTTACGGGGCGTAGCGTAACGGCTAACGCACTTGGTTTGGGACCAAGGGACTCCGAGTTCGAATCTCGGCGCCCCGACAGAATGAAAAACGACTTGGTTGGTCGTTTTTATTATGGAGAATTGACGAAATTTGACGAAGCGTATTTTTTTTTGCTATTATTATAAGCAACGAGGAGGTGAAAAATAAGTACATTAACAAAATTATCTTAAGAAAAAACGATTTGCTTTAAGTATCTAAAAATATCAGAGAAAAAGAGAAAGAAAAGAATTGGTGATATAATGAAAATTAGCAAGACAATTTTTCTAACGGTGTTATTAGCTTTACTGTTGTGTAGTATATCTTCGGTAGCTTCTGCATATACCTATAACAGAGAAGCGGCGGCAACTTATGCTTACAACAATGCTTTGAAAGATGTGCCAAACAGTGCTTATTTCCAAAATGCAGGAGGAGATTGCACAAATTTTGCTTCACATTGTTTGAAGGCTGGTGGCTGGGTATATAGTGTAGATAAATATGTGCCAACCTATAAGGCATATAAAAGTGATTTATCTTGGTACTTTTATTCTACATCACCAGGTTGTAAAAGCTATAGTTGGGGAGGGGCGCAGAATATGTATAATTTCCTCTCTAAAAGTGGAAGGGCGACTGCTGTTTCGGTAACATATAATTTAGGTAAGCTGGAGAAAGGGGATATTATTCAATCTGATACAGGAGTAAATGGTAAATTTAATGGATGGGATCATACAATGGTTGTTAGTGACAAAAGAAATGGCATATTGTATTTGTCCTATCATAATGATAATGTTAGAGATATCTCCTTTGATGCCATGAAAGCAAAAATGGAAAGTCAGGCAAACGGACAGCCTGTGAGGTATATAGGTTGGCATATAAAAGATACTTATTCTAATTCGTATTCTTATTGATTATCTTGTTGGATACGAGATAGGATTTTCAGCGAGGCGCAGTGCTTAAAATATTATGCCTCGCTGCCACTTTATTTTTCCAAAGTAATACCCCAACCGTAAGGTTGTGGGAAGTTTAACTGTATTATGGTTTTAAAAAATTATAAAATAATATGAGCAAAAAGAGCCTTTTTATCTTTATATTAAGCATCATTTGTGTTTCAATTTATATTGAATCGGCATATGGCGTAAGCGAATTAGCTATAGAGAAAATTACAAGGCAGACTCCGGAAGCAAAAATCGAGGATTATATCAAAGCTGTTGCCGCCGGTGATAGCGAAGGGGCTTATGCGGAATGGGATATTCCACAAATGGACGATTCTTCGGTGTTGTCCGAAGATTATTATAAAGGTTTGGAAATCCAGAAGAAGGAAATGACCCAGTATCTGATTGATAAGAAAATAAATTCGGAATTTAAAATACGAAAAATAGAATGGTGGAGCACTTGCTGCGGGCCTCATGCTATTGAAAATTCGAGGGCAGCCGGGCGCGCTAAGTTTTATGTCGATCTTACTGACAGTGGCGGTTCCGTGTCTTCTTACGTTTTTGATTTGAGCGTTCCCGGCGGTTATGACGGTGGATTGACCAGCCACTATGTCAGGCATTGGAATATAGACAGCATAAGTCTGGAAGATTAATATGTTTCTACAAATAATCCCTTAATCAGGGGTTATTTATTTATTTCTTCCATTATTTACTAATTTTCAAATCGTAGTACAATGCTTTTGTTGCGGGGCGTAGCGTAACGGCTAACGCACTTGGTTTGGGACCAAGGGACTCCGAGTTCGAATCTCGGCGCCCCGACAGAATGAAAAACGACCTGGTTGGTCGTTTTTATTATGGAGAATTGACGAAATTTGACGAAGCGTATTTTTTTGTTATTGTGTGGATAATAAGGAGGCGATATAAAAGCATAAAATAATCAATAAAAATAAATTTGAAAATTTAGTAGCGGCTTGAGAACAAAAAAGAAACAGAAAGGTGATAAGAATTGAATTTGATAGCGAGAAAAGTAGCCTTAGCGGCAATATTTCTAATATTGCTGTGTGTAATGATAGCGCCAGCTTCGGCAAACACGAGGGTATATGCCGAAAAGAGCGTAACAGTCTATGATTATAGCAAACCGATTTGGAGTCCGGAAAGATATCATGTTGGTTTGGTATATAATGTGCCAATAGAAATAGCTCGAAATGCTTATATCGGAGGAGTAGATCAGGCAGATCTTAATAAATATGCTCCTGAGCATAGTAATGTTCAACAATGGGAGCGAAGATATTACTCTTCTGGGAAAACGGTTGTTCTGATTTCCAAGAGATATGCTCTTCAGCACTGGGGGTATGTAGAACAGATATATCTTGAACTTTTATCAGGTCAAGTGTAATTGGATGTAGAGAGGATAATCTTTTATCCTCTATATTTTTTTATTTGATCTGGCTAGCAAATAATCAGTTATAATAATATAATAACATTATAACCTTTAGTAATTCTATAGATTAATTTATGTATAGTAAAAAAAGGATAGTAAAAATAGTTATTTTTTCATTCGCTATTTTTATTTTGCTATTGAATTTAGTAGATTTTGCTTATTCTGGATACAGAGAAGTATATTTTAGCGAATATAATAAGGAGGTCTATTCCGATTTTTATGATTATAAAAGTCAGAATAGCGTGACAGAAGAGGATATTAAAGAGGCTTGTCTGAGTTTTATGCCACGCTCTTTTTATAAAGTTCACAATACTATTAATTATTGGAACGGTTTATTTATTTGGATTTTAATCTCGATGGTATTTATTATGAAAATTATTGATAGAAAATCAGAGTATAAGATATTTTCTAAGAAAAACACTCGCTTTTTGTTCGCGCTTATCCTTGCTTCTCTTTTTATCTATTATTATGTGGGAATAATAACTGATAGTAGTTACAGCTATTATACTCTTAGATGTTCGGATTTTTATATTTGAACAAATATTTACTAATCAAAAAATATTATTAAACCAAATCTACTTACATCTTCGATTTGAGTGTTCTGGGTGGCTATAATAGTGGATTGACCAATCATTATGTCAGAAAGTGGGAAATAGATAATGTAAATCTTGATAATTAGTCGAATAGAAGCGATCTCTTTAAAAGGGTTGTTTTTTTGTATGCTTCTCTCTTATTTTATAAAATAATGGTATGCTTTTATCGGAGATTTTATATTTATAATTGAAAATATGGACTATAAACAAAAATCGAAAAAATCATTTATTCTTTTCCTGATAGTTTTTTCTTTGTTGATAAACCTGTCTTATCTGTATTACGAAAGAGCTCATGAAAGTGGAAACTATGCGGTGTATAATAATAAAATAGTCAATGATTATGAGAGTAATTATTTTAATATCCCTGTCGAAGTTAAACAGCAAGCAATTTGTTCAAATCTAAAATCTCCTTTTGGAGACATGGTAAATTATTATAGACTCGTTTTTTTGGCCAGCTCTTTAACGGCGATTTCAATTTTGCTTGTATTCTTAGTAATGATTTTGAAGAAATACAAGAAAATAGTATTATCTCGTAAATATATAGTTATGCTTATGTGCATTGAGTTAATATCAATATCTATTTTTATATGGGCTTTTATATTGGAATCTGATTATTATTATGCGTATTGCGTAAAATTTTTATAGTTATCTTAAGGCAGTCTTGAAATTTTATGTTGCCT
>JAQUYG010000029.1 GCA_028691985.1 Minisyncoccota bacterium | reverse complement strand
TTTATTTTTTTGTTTATGATTTGCATAAGATTATTTTAGACTTCTAAAATATACCTTAATAATCCCACTTTTAAAGTGGGGTGTCAAAAGGAAAATTACGCATTTGGAGCAGCAGAATTAATTCTGCGCACATTCAGGAGTAACAGAATTTATTCTGCGCATATTATATCGAACAACTCACGCGGGATGAATCCCGCTACTCCAAAAACCACACGACTTTTTAAGTGTTGGTCATTTTAAATCTGCCAAAATACTTTTTCGCATAAAAAAAATAAATTTGTCATTCCGAGCGAAACAAAGTGAAGCCAAAGAACCCCTTCACCACGCTCAAATTTTATAATACGCATATTTGTCCCAAATATCATTACACCTATCACCCCAATTTGCCTGCCGCTTTATGACATTACACCCTTATTTTTTATTATGCAATAAATTTCACATTTCTATTATCACATACACGAAAAAAGGCCTAATCCAAATCAAGAGTGCACACTTCTATACAAGTGTGCAATTGCTTTTAGCCCGCACTTGGTTACTCTGAATTAGTCTTAGTTATAGTTAGGAACTCAGTAATTTTAGTTTTAAGCTTTTCAAATCCGTGATCATCACCAACATCCACATGCGAAGTAGTCCAATTACAAAAAGAATAAACATCCTTTAATTTCTTAAGGTTCTCTTTCGAGATAGGTTCACTGTTTTTGATTAAAAGTTCAATGATGCTACCACAGTTGGGTGCATTCCAATGAAGTAAACCGTTTTTTAAGTAATCTTCTACTTCATATCGGAGATATTGGCCATATTCAATTGCTTTTTCTTCTTGAGAAAATCCCCCATTCTTTGCTAGTGACTGTATATCCTTTTCGAAATTTATCAATTTTAAGCGAATCGTTTTAGCTTTTGCGGGACAAAGAAAACTTCCTCCAAATTCTTTTTGGTTTCGAATAATATTATATTCATTCCCTTTTTTCTTTTTGCGCTGCGTTGTATTAAATTGCTTTTGCAAAAATTTAAAGAATGTCCGGTGGTGAGTAAAAACAAAAGTTTGCGAGAATTTTTCTTGTGTCTGGGCAATTAAATCAACGAGCGAGCCTAGATTACTGTTATCTAGACTTGAAATAGGATCATCAAAAACAAGTATTTTTTCTTCCTTGTTCTTTTGAATATCAAGAAAAGCGAAAAAGAAGCATAGGGATAAAACCTGGACTTCGCCCTCTGAAAGCCCTTCCTTGAAATCTCTTTCGTTTCCTTCAAGATCTAAAATTTTAAATGCAAAAGGAAACTCAGTTTTATTCCTTGCCGAGTCGGTTTTTAGCGCTAGTTGAAAACTAAAATGGAAATTTATAAAATATTCTTGTATTTTGGCTAATTGATTTAAAAAAACTTCTCCGGTGCAATAATCTTCATACTCCTTTAAGGCAGAGGTATGTGCCATTTTTAAAGCATCTAAAGCTGTTTGCATTACTTGGCGTTCCTTCTCTTTTTCTTTCTTCTTCTTCTGCTCAGTAATTTTAGTTCCATTTATAAAACTCAGCTCCTTATTGATAGTATCAGCTTGGCTCATATTTACTGCAATCCTTAATTGAAGTTTTTCATCAGTATTATCGGTTTTAAATTTTCCTATAAGAGCGTTTTTTTGATCAACAAAAGCAATAATATCCTGGAAAAACTTTTTGATTGTTTCGTACTCTGCTACAGCTTTAGCGTAAAGCTCTTGAATGCCCTCTTTGTTCGGTCGTTCAAGAGATGAAATCTTGTCGCGCAATTCCTTGATTTCCCTGTCTGCTGGTTTTTCATATATATTTTCATCTTCGACCAAATAGATATTTGGGATCTTATAGTTCTGATCAAGCTTTTTAAGTTCAATAAAAAGTGGCCTTAAATCAAAGTCAAAAAGTGTTTGAGAGATTTTTGATAGCTCGTCAACTAAAGACTGTTTGTTTTTTTCAAATTGTAACATCTGCGCTTTGTAGGTTGTGTCATATATTTGATTATAAAGACCAATAATTTTTTTAACCCCCTCTTCTTCTTTTTCCGACTGACAAAAAGGGCATTGTTTTTGATGAGTCCTTGTTATCCCAATACCAGTTTCAAAAAATAATTTGTTTATCTTTATTTTCTCAATCAAGCTTTGCTCCGCCACGATTTCTACTTGTTCTTTTAAGTCAAAATCAAAAAGATCCTGATAGATTTGGTAATCTGAAAGAATAAGATTAGGCCTCCCCACTGATAAATTGTTTATATCGTTTTGGATACTGGAAGTTTTCTTTTGTAACTCTCGGTCTTTTTCAAGTTTTTTTTCCGCTTCTTTCTTTTCTTCAGACAATTCTCGCTTTATCTTCTCAATTTCTTCGTTCGGTCGCTTATCATATTTGCTAAAGAAAATTTCTTCATCTTTTGTTAAGTTATAATCGAACACTTCTTTATTTTCCTTGTCAAAACCTTTCAATTTTTGGTCTTGCTCTTCTTTGTATTTTTTGGCCTCATCTCTTATATCCCTTAAACTAATTGCCTTACTATCAAACTCAATAATTAATTTTCCTGATTGTTGTTCTTGCCCCTTTTTAGTTGTTTTTCTTTCGTACTCGTGAACATTTCTTGAAACAAATTCCCTGTCGAAAAACAAAATAGCATCATTACTGTGTGTTTTTTTATCCCACCAATCTCCCAAGGCCGATCTTCCTATATCCTCTTCAATATTAAATTCTGGTTCATTCCATACTTTTCGCAAATATCTACATTCCCCGGCGTCAAACTCAAGACAAACTTCTCTTGGCGCATGTTTTCCAAAACTTTTATAGCCAAACTCGTTATTAAATATAACATCGCCGGCTAAAACGTTTTTTAAGATATTACATATTGAGCTTTTCCCGCTTCCATTCTCACCATAGAAAATATTTACCTCATCATGAAAATTTTCATCACCCATAAAAGGCTGCCAAGTAAAATCTTGGAACGATTTGTATTCTTTAATTTTTTTAATTTTTTTTAATTTCATTCAGAATTATAACTTGCTATACGATTCTATATATAACATTATTGTCTCCCCGATGTGCTAAAAATCCTCGATTATTTTTGGAGAGATGAAAGGATTTTGAGTTTGTTTTACTGTTTAAATTTATAATAAGCCGCCTTCGTTTTGCCGACTTTAATAATTAGCCCCAGATCAATCAATTTTCTGAAATCCAAATTTCGAGTCGGTCTTGCCCGCTTAGTCAGCTTCGAATATTCCCTGTCGGTAATAAATCCCTTTTCCTGGATATAATTCAATATTTTATGATGATACTCTTTTAAAGCTTCATCCGGAGTAGCGGTTTCTTTTTCCATTTCTTTTTTCACTCTCAGCAACTCGTCGATAATGCCATCGGTAAAATACTCCAGCCAGGCAGTAAAATCAATCTTGTCTTTGAGGTCGTAATAATTGCCACGCAATCCCACTTCTTCAAAATATCGAGTGACATTCTGGTTGTAATAATTCTCAAAACTGAAAAGATTGAAAGTATCCAGCCCCATTTTCGCCAAGAGAACTTTGGTGGCCAATCGCGCCGTGCGACCGTTGCCGTCAATAAAAGGATGAATGACCACAAATTGCTTATGAAAGATGCCGGCCAAAATCAGAGGATCGATCTCTTTGACATTTTTCCTCAAAAAACTAAACATCTCCTCGAGCAAAGGAATTACCTCCGCATGCTCCGGCGGAAGATAGTCTGTCTGCCCTGTTCGCGGATCATTAACAAAAACCGGCTCTTGGCGAATTTTGCCCCAGCGATTTTTTGCAATAAGTCCGGTGGTCACAGTTTTCTGGATCCGCTGCAGTAAGTCGATATTGAAAACAACATCCTGTTTTCTGATCAAATCGTCCAGCTCGACGAGTGCCTGGTTGTAATTCAAGACTTCCCTCTCACTATCCCGGACATGCGCCGGACTGTTTTTTAAAATCTTTTTGACATCGGTAAGAGGCAAAGGATTGCCCTCGATACTGGTTGAAGAGTAAGCGGATATTTCCCGTGCCCGCCGTTGCATTTCCACAAGTACGACGCTGGAAAAACTGCGACTGTTTAATTCAGTGACAATTTCGGCAATGCGCTTGATGTTGCCTAAAAGCTTGTTGGTTACGGTATATTTGGGAGTAAACATAAAGATTGATTAGGTTCTTATAGATAAATAATAGACAATTATTAGACAATTGTCAAACTTTTATCGTAATTAAACAAATCAAGACTTTTTGATTTAAAGACCGATTCCCCTCTCCCACTAATGTTATCGGCTATTTTATGTCTGGATTATTTGTATCGAAGATTCGAAGAAAAGATAAAACAGAAGCCCAACAACAAGAATAAACACGGTGGCGACAATCATCCATATCAGGACATACTTCATTATCTTTATTATGGCATTTCTTAGACATATTTATCTTTTTTATCTTTCCATAAATATACCATCTAATATGGAGAAGCCTTATAAAATAATAATCATTCATACCGGAATGACTGCTGCTATCATAGCAAATACAGTCACCGAGGTTTTACTCTTTTTTATTCCTCTAGTAATTAATTTCATTCCAGAGAACATAACCACAAAAAATACACTTAATGGTAACGATTCTGTATGTTCACAAACAATATCATATTATATTTTTAACAAAAAAGTCAGACCAAACGCAATTCAATAGCAAAAATAATGGTAGCTGTAATTATCCATGACCAAATAGATGCTGCCAACACCACAAAGAATAATAGCATTGTTGATAATCTTTTTTTAACTCTTCGCGTAGCTAATATTACTGCAGTAAAAATAATAATAAAAGAAAAAATTGATGATACAATAGCCCCTTCAGGAAGAGCAAGCGCTGATGTCGACATACTAGACCCCATAGCCAAAAAGAAAGATTGAAGCATTACAAAAAAGATGAACCAAAAAGATAAAATAAGAATTAGCCCAAAGCCTTCTGATTGCAAACAGACATTGATTAATTCAGTTAAACTTCCAACCTTCTTATCTTTTTTAGCGATTGCATCTTTCGCTACTAAAGACAGAGCAACAAAAATATAAACTACTATTAATAGTATAAAAATGATTATGTAATCTTGTATCTTTTCGCGTAGTATGAAAAATGAGGCTCCAGCCAAAACCGAAAGGGAAAGATTAAACAAGCAGGAATAGATGTGCCGACTGACAAGCTTTATTCTTGCCGTTTGTATAAAAAGAATAATTGCCGCCACAAGCAAACCAACATTATATTCTACCCCCCAGTAATGTCCTATTAAATTTGAAGTTATCCCGAGGGCAACTATAAAAAAAAGGGAGTAGGATATACTTTTATAATTAGGAGTTCCAAAACGACTAATAATAGAACGATGGAATACACTTTGCCCATACACCTCATTTTTTTTCTCTTCCATAAAAATAGATTATTGAATTATACGCACTAAAAATTATAAATCTAATATTTTATCAATCCAACTTTTAACCGATTTAAGATTTTTTGCGGTGAGTCCACCAGCCTCATAGACCATTATCCTTGCCAAGAAAATATCTGATTGAGTCAATTCGTCAACCGTTTCCTGAATCGCCTGCTTGTCCTGAAAATCCGCATATTTTTTCTTATCACCAAGAATCTTCTCGAGGCCTCTGATTGCTTTTTCTTCTTCGCTGAAAAATTTGGTCATATAACGCGAATTCAGATGAAAATCATCCTCCCAATATTCAGTTATAAATATTTTTGCAGCCAAAACCGACAAAAATTATGCCCATAGGACATCAAGGGGGAAATAAAAAAACACCCATAACGGAATAAGTATCATCATTAAAGCGAATAGAATTTCTGCAAAGGCGCTTTTCTCTATTTTTCGCGTAACAGCTTTCATACTTCCAAACATCACTATGGAAAAAACGCCAACAAAAACTGGATATATATAAACAACAAGAAGCGCAGCTGTCGAATCCTTACCATATAGGTTTTGCCTCAACAAAATAGTTCCATGCCAGACAAACATCATCATTAAGACAAGCAACAGATCAAAAGTTCTGGACCCTAGACAGAATCTAAACAATTTCCATCCGCTGTTTATTTCTTTTTTAGAATCTTCTTTCTCCATAAAAAATTATTTATAAAACGCACTTCCTATTCGAAAAATAAGAAAGATCAGACCAATCTCCAATAATATGACATAGCTTATTATTCTGACTATAGACATAATCAAGGCTTTAATGCTTTTCTTTATCTTCCTCGTTGCAATGGCCATACCGATAATACTGACGGGAAGAAAGAAAACTGGCAAAAGCACAAGTGCATATACAATATACAGACCAGCAGCTTCTTCATTGCATTCTCCCATCAGTAAATAAGCAAGAAACAATACAAAGAAAATCAACCAAGAAGATAAGATTGCGAAGAAATGTAACTCTCTTGATTTCAAACAAGCTCTTATTAATTCAGTTGATTTATCGATTTTAGTATTATTAGTTTCCCTATTTCTTGTTGTTATAATTAGGTTTAAAAGAGAAATCGGAATAAGACACAGAGTCAAAAAAATAAACACACGAGAACTTGCATGGGAAATATACGAGTGTCTCGGATACGGAAACGAATCATAATCAACTATATGTGCCACCGGAAGATATAATTCCAACTTGAACAGAATAATTGTTGTAATAATAACCAAAAAAGTTAGAAGCAAGAAAGAAATTGATGTCTTGCCTCTTCTTGTGGCTATTAATCCGGATAATAAGATTAATATTACAAAAACACATAGAATAACATTTATGTCCGAATAACCAGAAAAAGCTAAGTAATAATCCTTAGCGATGAAAAATATTATTAAAATTGGCGATATAAAATTTTCTAAAGGCATATTTAGATAAGCAGAAAATTAATAATAGTTGCGTATCAATGCAGCGATAATATTAGAAGATGCGACTATCCATAGAAAAATAACTGCTGCTAACATTGCTAAAAACGATACCACCGTGACGATCCTTTTTTCTGTCTTTCGTATTAATGACATGGTTGCCATAAAAACAATAAGCATAGATAGAACGAAGGATATAATTGCCCCATAGATAATTGCAAGTGCTGCCGTTGAATCGCTGTATCCTGCAACAAACATCCAAGATTGAAACATGATAAGAAATATCAACACAAAAATCAGAATGATAATTGTCTTGAATCTTTTTGACCTTAGGCAAAATCCGAGTAATTCCATTGCATTGTTTGTTCTGTTTTCATCTGTCTTATTTTGAGATTCTATTTTTCTACTGTTTTCTTTCATAAGAATGTGCTCTAGCTTTCTAAATTCTCTAGTATTTTTACTATTAACACAATAAGCATAAAAGACTAGGAATTATTACTCCACCAAACCATATAAAAATAGCACGCTGTTATTGTGATGATTAGAATAATAACCAAAAATAACGATGATAGAAATAACGAACGAAAGGTTTTTCTCTTTTTTCTTATAGCAAAAGCCATCCCCATAAAAAGAATCACAAAGAATAGAATGGCAACAAAAATCCACATAAAAAATATATATACTCCTGCCATCTCTTCATGAGTAGAAACCGCCATATTTTTTGAAACAGACAATATATAAATAAAAGTTCCGAACATTAAAACAAGCAAAGAGATAAAGAACCTTGATCTTAAACAGGTTTTTATTATTGTTCCAAATTTAGTTGTCTCAGGGGTGTCTACTTTATTAGTTCTCGATTCTTTTACTATCCTTGCGAAAACAACAACATAAAGCAGTGCCACGGGAGAAATAATGGCAAGAATATTTAAAATCTTAAGAACGCTGAATATTTCAAATAATAAGACTGCTATTGCAAAAAGCAAACTGATAAAAAGAAACCAGAAATAGTGCGAACGGTTATTGAAATTTATATTGGCTACTAAAAGAAATAGCGCAATATCTATAATGAAGAGTGCGAGAAAGCAAAGATGCATCCAGAACCAAGAGAAAGTATATACATGCCAGACGGCAAACAGAATCATAAATAGCGCAAATAGCATTATTGTTTCGCCGGAGCTGTGGTTGATGGCGGAGAGATTATTGGTGTTTTCTTTTTTGTTTTTCATAGAAATATAAATCGAAAAGAAATCAATCCTTAAAACCAACTGGAATAATCCAATCTAGAAAGAGGAGAAATAATCATAAGTATAGGAATGAGTATCATTATCAACAGAAATACAAACAAAGCAGAAATACTTTTCTTTACATTACGCGCGAAAAACAGCATGCCCCCAAACATCACCAGGGAAAATGCACCTATGAGAATTGGCCATACATAAATAGCAAGTAGCATCATTGTTGAATCTTTGCCTGCAACAGTGATTTTCAACAGGATTTGCCCGTACCATACAAGCCCAACCATAAGAATAAGCAACAGATCAAAAACTTTGTACTTAAGACAAAATTTAAATAATTCCCAACCGCTATTTATTTCTTTTTTAAAATTTTCGTTTCTCATAGAGAACATAATGCATTGTCTATTAAGCGAGCAGGTGCATGGATGGCTAGAGTTTATAAACGAATATAGCGATAATATTGGATGATAATAATATCCACAACCAAATAAATATTATTGATACTACCAAAAACATTATAACCGTCACTATTTTCTTCTTTACCTTCCGCGCAGATAGCATCATCGCAATAAAAACAATAGTTATTGAAGAAAGGAAAGATATAAAACCTCCATAGATTACCGAAGTAACTGCTGTTGAATCACTATATTCTATAATAGGCAACCAGAATAGAAGCATCACGAAAAATATCAGCCAGAAAAGAAAGAAAGCAATTCGAACAAATCCTTTTGATTGCAGACAGATTTTGATTAGTTCTTTTGTATTGCTAATTTTTTGCCTTTCCGTAATTATTGCGCCTTTTGCTAACATTAATAAGCTCAAAAAAATACAGGATGCTATAAAGATTATAACGATAATCAAATAATCTTGAACTTTCTCTCGAAACGCAAAGAATAAAGTTAATATTAGAACAATACAAAATAAATTTATAGCCAAGGAAAAAAATATTCGATTGAGTGTGTGTATTTTTTTTGTATTTTTTTCCCCTTCTAATGTTTCCATGAAAATAAATTATTTAATTATAGATTATACTCATATTATACCCTAAAAATCATAGTTTTAATATTTTATTAATTTGCCCTTTTATTGATTTGATATCTTTTGTGCTAATCCCTCCCGCTTCGTAAACTATTATTTTTGCCAGAAAGACATCTGATTGCGACAGTTTATCGATAATTTCTTGAATATTCTGCCCATTCTGGAAATCCATATATTTTTTCCTGTTGGCAATAATCTCCTCAATATCCTTGATCGCCTTTTCGCTCTTGTTGAAGAATTCAGCAGCACGCAACAAATCTAAATGAAAATCATCTTGCCAGTATTCATCATCAAGACACTCCTCCAGATTTTCAACAGCCTTGTCTATCTTTTTGCCAATGTTTTTATCATCAGTCTGAATGTCCTTGAGATCGAAAAGCGCGTCTTGCATAATCTGTTTTGGGCTTTCCAGAAAAATCTCATCAGAGGCTTCGCCACCATCATCGTCCGTCACAATGATCTGGACAGTATAATAATCAACCTCCTCATATTTGTGAAAAAATTTAATGTTTCCGGAAGAGACATCAGGGAGATATTTATCCGTCTTTTTATATTTTTTATACTTTTTCCCTTTCTTGATGAAATTATCCATCGAAACATTGCTGCCTTCTATCTCAACCTCATCCACAAATCCATCTCCCCAATCCAAAGATACGACATAGGAATCAAGCTGTCCGGGATCAGACATCTTGCCTTCCAGTACAAAAGAATCCATAGTCTCAGAAATATATAGTTTGAGATCCGACAATTCCGGCACGGCATTTTCAACAACTACTTCGGCGCTTGCGACATTCAACAATCCTTCATCGTCAGTAACTCGCAAAAAGATATTATCTTCGAAATCGTCTTCGTATGTATATCTTATCTGCGGATTAAAAGTGTTCTTTTCATATATACCATCGCCATCAAAATCCCACTCATACAAGATTATATTTCCATCAGAGTCATAAGAATTAGAAGCATCAAAAAATATTTCATCTCCTTCAATCGCCAAATATCTTTCTTCGAGCAGAATCGCAACAGGAGTGGAAAGAATTGCATCGGAATTGATATATTTTTCAAATATTCCATCACCATTTTCGTCAAATTCCATTATCACTCCGTCTTCGTCATTTTTCAGCGCATCCCAATCTATGCCAAATTGATGGGTAGTCTGATTATTGATTAGAATATCGTCCGCGAAAAATTTACTCGTCTCTTCACCACCTTCCGAAAGCGCAATGCTGAGATCATAGGTTGCATCATAAAAACCTACGACTTGAGTTCTGATTCCATCTGTAATTTCTTCTTGGCTCTGCCCGAAGATATAGACAGTTTCAGATTCTGGGATATAGATTGAATTCGGAATATTCTCCAACATCTCCCCCTCTACCATACCAGTCATGTTGCCGGCACTGTCATAGACGCGCAGTTCGCCAGGAGAGTTAAGATCAATTTCCAGATAATACTCAAACTTAAAAACCATAGAATCAAAATTACCATCTATTCCAAAACTAGTTTTGCTAATGGAAAAATCACTGAGATTACCCCAATCCACAAAAATTTTATGAGAGGCTCCTGGCTCAATTTCAAAATTCGCGAATTTCAGACTTACATAGTCATCGCTTTTCTGAACAAAAACATACCCCAGGCACCATGGATTGATTTCGCCACAGACCTCAGAATTACCAATCAGGTAAGCAGAGGTTGGAACAAGCGAATGCCCGATCTCAGCGCCTTCTTCTCTTTTTTGCAAGATAAAGTCATAGGAGCTATCTTCAGAATTATTATTTCTTATCTCAAACCTCGAACTATCGGTGTCCTCAAAAATGATGGTATGTTCGGAAGCTGGAGAAATGAAAGATGTTGTTTTTCCATTATTATCGGCAGTAATCTTATTGCCATCACTGTCATAAGCTATAAATTCCAAATCGTTTTCCGCGTTCAAGTCAGAATATATTTTCTCATATTTTGTGACATCAGTATCTGCTTCTCGGGGGATCGCCTGCCCGTTTTGCACATCTACGATTCTGTAGCCATGAGAAACATCACCGTCCTTGCCTGCACTTTGAGTTTGGATATAGAGCGGATATTCCATATCTTCCGTCCAATCGTATAGATTAATCTCATTGCCGTCTTTATCGAAAATTGGATCGGCGTGATTATGTCCGAAAAGAATAAGCTGGACATTGTTATTATTGCAAAGATTAATGAAGCTTCGCCAGTTATGCACAATGCCACCGTTCTCAGCTATTTCACCAGAATCGGTTAATTCCTGTATTTTAGGAATTCCGTAAAAAGTAGGGGGGTCCTTTTCTTCAGCATAGACAGGATGATGCAAAAAGATTATTCCTGGCATATCCGATTCTACAGATAATAATGTCTCTATCTTAATAAAAACATCGTCATTTATGCCTTCTGCCTCCGGCATATTATCCCAAACTCCAGTATCTTCCCCAGAGTCCAACCCGATAACTTGAAATCCTTTGTGGTTGAAATAATAATTATATCTATTGTACCCACCTACTCCGCTTGACTCAGCGTCCATAATACTTAAATCGTTTTCAAAAAGAGAAGTTACGCCTTCAGGCCCGCCCATCACTTCGAAATAATTAAAGAGGTTGTCATTACCTCCGGATAGATTTGTCTCTCCCCATTCTATTGCGCTTGATTCACTGTCGTATCTATCATGATTGCCAGGAACAAAAAATATTCCTATTTCCGTACGCTTACTAAAGTCTTCCGTGATTGATTTGAAATCTCTGAACCAATCCTCATTATCATATTCAACATTATCTCCGCCGATCAGGATAAAATCAGGTCTTGAATCCAGATTCTCTATTTCATATAGAACATCGGCAAAACGAGGATAGGATTGAGATTCATAATATTGTTCTACTCCAAATAATTTAGAACCAACAGTCGTAAGGCTCCCCAGATGCACATCCGTAATATGCACGAAAGAAAAGTTGGAAGAGATGAAATCTGCTTCTATGCCGTTGTCTCTAAAATGTGACCAATCACTTTTCTTGCCTGCTTCGTCGACAGTCCTTGCTCTCCAAGTATAAATTCCTCCTCCTGGAACATCATAATTAACAGTCGCAACTTCCCCACTGGAAACATATTCACTTATGATTGGCTCAAAACTTGACCATTCGCCAGATGCTTCATCCACACTTTCTATTTGCACCTCCAAAGCCACCCTCTGTCCGTCCGAATCTTCCACTTTGGCGCTCAAAATCACCGAATCCACAGATTCATCCGCGCCTTCGTTTATTATTCTCCCGACCCCTATTTCCGCCCCATCAGACTCGTTCATCTGCTTCAGATCAGTCGGTGCCAGAGGGGTATTGTTTGTTTCGCCAAACAAAGGGTTCCTAACCAGAAAAACATCTGCCTCTCCGTTATGATCGCCATAAACCAAATTCCAAGACGACGAAGAGAAAGTTATAAATTCACCGCTTGGACTTATGGAAGGATATAGCGAATCATC
>JAQUYG010000050.1 GCA_028691985.1 Minisyncoccota bacterium | reverse complement strand
AATGCATAATTTATGCGTGGAGTAGCAGGTTTCAACCTGTGCGCGCGGTCGTCCTAAGTCGCTAAACCCTTCGCAATCGCCCGTTCTATTCGCATAGGATAGCAGCGCAGGTTGAAAACCTGCTACTCCGTGATTTAAGACATTTTTTGAGATAAGGGGAAAAATCACAAAATGTATTAATCTGATGCTATCGGGCTGTGTCTTGACAAATATTTAAAACTATGCTATCATGAGCAGCTGCGATGAAGATAGATAAGAAAGTACATTTAAAACATACACACAAATCAATGGAAGGAGAGAGCTATTGAGGACACATATTATTTAAGAAGATAGCAAATTTAGCTCCCTTATTTTGACTTACTCCCCAAAAGAGAGGGGGCGGAAGAATTTTCGGGTAAAATTAGCTATCTTTTTTTGATGAAAAATACGCTGTCATTCCCGTGAAGACAGGGATCCAGGATGAAAGCAAGTAAAGTGATAAATAGATTTCCGTCGGATTTTATCCTTGCCACGGCAAGGGTGAAAATGACAAGTCGAATAAAGCAGAAAGGATTACGGAGGAGAGAGAAAATATAAAAATCAAATAGGACATAAATTATTTAATGATTCCTATCAATGATTTTTAGAAAGTCGCCTTCGTTATCCTTTATGGTTTGAGAGAGCCCTTTGAGAATTTATTATGTTTTTCACTTTTTTCGTTGTTTTGTCGGGCTGGATTATAATTTTATTTTTCAATATATAATTATAATCTGGCCCGGAGTGGTGCGGTTAATAAAATCGCATACCCATCAAAACAAGGGATATGAAGGGTAAAAACGGAAATAAAAACAAAAACAAGACAAATTAAACAAAAAAAGTAAGGAGAACGAGAAGAATGGGCAGATATGAGTTCACTTTCATTTTGTATAGGCATTTGAATGGACCAGTGTACGGTTTCCGGACTGGTACACAAGCCTTGCCAGCAGGATCAGTTCCTGTGTGTGTAATTGACGCACACAGAAAAACATACTTTGAAATTGTAAACGATCTCTCTCCAGAGGAGGCATTTACTTTTCTTTCCTCTGGGCTTGAGAAAAATTTTTTCAAAGAAGAAATCCCCGGAAAGTATAGGGTAATGCTTGATGGGACAGAGGAGACCTTAACGGTTGAGTAATTCCTCAAAAAGAGTTTGGAAGTCTCTAATATAACTTCCACTTTTTCCAAGTCTATAAATATAAATTTGTAGATTTAGAAAAGTCCTCAAAACACAAGGCGGGTTTTGAAGGCTGGTGAGAATGTTCTTTTAAAATATATCATCTTTGGTCTGTTGTTTTTGTTTTCTGTTCGCAGGTTTTGGTTTTTGATTTTCGCCGTGTTGAAATATAATCCTAAAAATGATTTGGGATTATGTTTCAACATAGCGGAAGTCATATACATTAATGTGGCAAGGGGCTGAACTAACAAAAAGGTCTAAAACTCCGCTTTGAAAAAAACGTTGGCTCTCATTAATACAAGGGGAGCAAAAAATAAAATCAAAAAAAGAAAGAAAAGAAAAGGAGACAAGGAAAAAAATGACAAAAGAAACAGTAGTCACGGAAGGACAAAAAAGAGTTTATGTTGAGGAACAGATGAAGAGATTCTTTGGGAAAAAGGATCCTTTAACATTCCTCAGTTCCCAGCCAGATAAAGAAAATATTTATTATGAACACTGGCCAGAATATTGGTCAGACCTCGCTCATCATCTATTTGATGATGAGTGGGATAGGCCGGTGGAAATATTTGAAGAGTTCGCCACGCCAGTGTCTTCAATAGGAGAAGAGCAACTCCCGGCAGAATGTCTGGTGGAGTTTCTTGTAGGAAGAACCGAGGGGTTGAAGGTCTACAAGATACATGGCGGATATTTACTGACTTTCGAAGGATGCGAAGTAAACTCTTGCGTTCTCGGAAGACATAAATCGGGAGATAAGAGTTCTCCTAATCCGAATGTATTTAATGTCAGAGATCTCGTATGGGAACTCTGCGTAAATCATTGGGACGGCGGAGCGAAAGAGCTTCTTCTTGAAAAACTAATTCCATTTGTAGAAGAAAAACAAATGGAATTCGAGAAGGAATTCGTGGAGGCTGTCGCAATCACTGAGGACGGCAAAGCAATTTCCACCGCTGATGTAGTGGTGGTAATTAAGGAAGATGGCAGTGATGTTGTCTTCTCTGGAGAAAAGTTCTGGGAGGATAAGATTAAGAAACCTTCCGAAAAGCTGGAAGTATTTCCGGCCTCTGATAATCAAGAGGTTAGAAATATTATGGCTAAAGTCATAGCAGGAACACTTGCGGCGGCGATTGTATTGCCGAGAAACTGCATGATGAATTCATACTTCATAGTGCAGGAAAAATTCGTGCCATCCATTCCCGAGTCAAGCGGGAGAATGGCAAAAGAAGTTGTTCCAAAATAAAAAAAGAGTTTTTCGGAAGTTTTTACTCATTAAAAACTTCCACCTTTTACCTTAGAATATTATTTAACTAAGATAATATTTTGAGAACGAGAGGTAAAAAGTTCGTTGAAAATAGATTCAAAAATAAAAGTCTTGTGGTGTGAGATGCGGGTTTTATAATTTATAAAATTCGGTTCTAACATCACGAGGCATAAATGATGACTTGTGATGGGATTTTTCAGCAGCTCTAAAAGAATTGGGAAAAGGTTGTTTTTATCCCAGGTAACAAGGGTTAGATTCAAAATTATACAGGAGGAGAAATTGAGTGAGAGTTAGAGTAGGAAGTTATA
>JAQUYG010000006.1:7823-56935 GCA_028691985.1 Minisyncoccota bacterium | reverse complement strand
ATTTAATCTTTATGCAGAATAGAACCCTATTAAAAATAAAAGGCCTGGATAGAGTTGCGGTTTATCCTAATAGCCCTAGGGAAAAATCGGATATTATAGATATAATATTCTCTCAAAGGGGAAGTACGACCCGGGTTAAAATCTCGGTCTGGGTATTCATATTTTTTAAAAAAATAAAAAAAGGGGGGGCTGTAGCTCAGCTTGATAGAGTGGCTGACTGACAATCGGTGCGCCAGGGTTTAAATCCCCACAGGTCTATTTCTCGCAAAAAAGCAATATTCAACCGAAACAGGATACCTGATTAAGAAGGATAAGTCCCCAGCTTGATATCTCGGAGATTATAAATTAGAATCCCACTGTATCTATTTCAATAATCAACCGGACAAAATACCGCTGTAGCCAAGAGAGGACTAGCGCTGGACTGTTAATCCAGAAAACGCGGGTTCGAGTCCCGTCAGCGGTGTATGGAACATGCAATATTCCAAAATAAGGGATTCGCATGTTCTTTTTCATACCCCCCCCTCTTGCCTTCTTTCTTTTTCTAATATATAATCAACCTATCCTTATAAAAGGATATTTTTATCGCGGGGTAGAGCAGTGGCAGCTCGCGAGGCCCATAACCTCGAGGACGGGGGTTCGAATCCCTCCCCCGCAACAAGACTTAAAATAAGAATTCCAGCTTTACGGCTGGGATTCTTGTTTATATATTTATACACGGAATAGCAGACCTCAGTCCGCAATACCACCCCACACGAGGCAGCGAATATATAAGGCGTATTTTTCGGATTTTGGAATTATCATTAATCAAAAGTAGTATATGCTATTTTAACATCGACATCTTAGATACAGGCACTCTGGACTTTTTCATTTTTTTATATTACTATTAAGAAGTGTTTTATTGCTTTATGTAAAAAACACAACAAGTCAGGGTAGCTCAGTTGGTTAGAGCATAGGACTCATAAACCTAAGATCGAGGGTTCAACTCCCTCCCCTGACACCAACTAAAAAACAACCATGGATCAAAACAAGGTTGCCAATTTCCTTTTCGAGGTCGGCACCTTGCGCAATATGCGCAGAATGCAAAGCCAAATTCTTCCAGAGGCAACTGACACGATCGCCTCCCACTCTTTTGAAGTGGCAATCATCGGGATGATTTTGGCTAAAGAAGAAAATGCCGACGAAAATAAAATCTTGAAGATGTGTCTTTTTCACGACCTTGCCGAAGCGCGCTTAGGTGATGCTAACTTCATACACAAATTTTATGTAAAAGCCGATGAGGAAAAAGCTCTGCAAGACCAAGTTTCCGATACGCCGATTGCCGAGGAAATTATGAAAATTATAGAAGAATATGAGGCACACGAAACTAAAGAAGCAATTATCGCCAAAGACGCGGATCTGTTGGACCAAATATTAGTCCAGTCTGCAACAATCAAGACCGAAGCTGATAAAAAACTCTGGAACGAAAACAGCGCAAAAGGCCTTCAAAGCAAAACTGCCAAAGAAGTAGCACGGGCCCTGTCTGAAACCAATCCCCTTTCTTGGGTCTACAAGATGGCAAAATGATATATTTGAAGTAGCAGGTTTTAATCTGCATTGTTACCCCAAACCGACAGTACGCTCTTGTTCTTATGAGGCAGCCTGCGCGGGATAAATCCCGCTACTCCACCAAAAAAACGACATTGCGCCCCTTGTTGACATTTCTCGCAGAATTGCTATTATTTAAAAGTCGAATTCATTGGGGGCGTAGCTCAGTTGGTTAGAGCGTCTGCTTGTCACGCAGAAGGTCATGGGTTCGAGCCCCACCGTCCCCGCCAATAAAAAATCATTCTCGCAGAAGAATGATTTTTTGTATTATTTTACAAAAACAGGGTATAATGGGACATAGAACATAAAAAACAAAAGGGTTATAATTTCCTAATAGCAGCTCAAAATGTACATCATCCTCCTTGCACTGATAAATACCCTGTCCGGAGCAATCATTACAATCAAATGGAAACGCCTTAGGACCAACGGGCTCCATCCAGTAAGCGCCTTGGGATTGTTCTGTTTCGGCATTCCACTATGGCTGACTTCGTTGATCGCACTCAGCTATAAGTTCGACATCGTTTATTCCAGTGAATATTTTCTCTATATAATTTTATGGTCGGCGATCGTAATTGTGACCAATCTCGGTTCGATTTTTCTTATGAAGTTCCAAGCATTATCCGAAATGACCATATATAAACTAGGGTTTTCTACCGCGCTGGCCGTCGCCGTCGATTCCATTTTTTTCAAGACAGATTTCAGCCTCTATATGCTGACGGGAATATTTTTCTTATTCATTTCTGGAATCTTATTATCGAAAAATAAAAAGACCAATGACATGAATATTTTATTGATATTGTCAATAATATTAATCCTGAGTATTCTCGGCATATCCCTGTATTCGATCTATAAATACACACTACCCATCCAACCCAACCCGGTAATACACGGCATTATTTCTCAGTTGGTAGTCTACATATCATTTTCCTTTTTCGCCTACAAACATTTAAGAAAAGATTATTCATCGCATCTCTATAACCGCAAAGATATCACGGACTTCGGTTTGCTGATTTTTATTTTTACTATTACAGAAGCTTTTCTATTCAAGGAACTGCCCTTAACGATCATAATCTTGTTATCAGTTATAAGCTTGCTGATTTACGCTGTTTACGACATCAAAAAGAAAGAGCTTGTTCTCTCTCAACAAATATACTTAGCAGGAGCGCTATCAACCGCTGCCTTAGTTATGATTAATATCGGAAATTGATTATAAAAAAATATGCCCATCAAACTGATACAATGGAATGTTTAGTATAAAGAAAAGCCAGAAAACATTGCCAGCTTTCTAAAAACAACTGATGCCGACATTATCTGCACCCAGGAGATTATAAAAGACTCGCGGATAAGGCTTGATGTTGCAAAATATATTGCTGAAGAGTTAGGTTTTGAATATTATTATCATGACGGCGACACTTGGAGCAATCGCCCAGATAAAGAAGCTCAGGGCAATGCAATTTTTTCCCGCTATCCGATAATCAGTTCTAATTACTTTTATGTGCAGAGCCCCAAGCACAATCCCCCGGATCACTCACATGAGGGTCGAGTATATATAGAAATCATGGTAAGAATTAATGATAAAAAGTTAACAGTTGGCACGACTCATCTATCATACTCCGATCATTTTATGATTACTGACCAGAAAAAAAACGAAATTGATACTTTATTAGATATTCTGAAAAAAAGAAAAGGCCGCTATATATTCGCAGGAGATTTGAATTCGCTCCCAGATTCATACACAGTTTCCCAGCTAGAAAAAATCCTATCACACTCCGAACCGGCTTACAGCCAAAATTCCTGGACAACCAAACCTTTCAAATACGAGGGTTTTTGTGAAAATAAACTCAACCGACGATTAGATTATATTTACAACTCCAAAGATATTAACATCGTTGATTCAGAAATTCTTGAGTGTCCCTACTCAGACCACCTCCCGATTCAAACAAGCTTCAATTTCAGTATATGAACAAAAAAACACAAACCATTAATACTTATAGTGACAGCGCCGAATCTTTGGCGGAGAAATTTTACGGGCTGGGGGCGCGAGTGGATGATATCCAAGAAATCTTTGACTTGGTGCAGAAAAAGAATCCGCGCGTACTAGAAATAGGCTGCTGCAACGGCAGGGATGCAAAAGAAATCATTAAACACACTGACGACTATCTCGGCATAGATATCTCAGCGAAAATGATAGAACTGGCACATCAAAAAGTGCCGACGGCCAATTTTCAGATTGCCGATATCGAGAACTATATTTTTCCCGAAAAGTTGGATGTTGTTTTCGCATTCGCTTCTTTGATCCATGCTCCGAAAAAAGTATTGAAAAACATTCTATCCGAAGCCCTAACGGCCCTAAACAACAACGGTATTATCCGACTATCAATGAAATATGCTGATACATATACCGAAATTACAAAAAAAGATGAATTTGGAGTAAGAACTTATTATTTATATTCGGAAGAAGACATTGCGAGCTTGGCTGGTGGTTTCGAGATTATAAAAAATGAATTAAGAAATTCAATGGGGCAAGTGTGGGTAGAAGTAATTTTGAAAAAGGATAATCTATAATTTTAACTCTTGCCTTAAAATTCATTCGATTCTCCATATTTCAAAAAACACTAATAAAAATGATATGAACAATAATGATTATTTTAATGATTTCTTCAAAGAATCCAGATACAATGACGACTTCGGATATAACCCAATCTGGAATAAAGAAGTTAACAAATGGCTTGAACTAGTACACAAAATAAATGAGAAATATTACGAGATTGGAAAGACGGATATAAAAACAAGAGAAAAAAGAGATGCTTTTCTAGGAGAAATTAAATCTATATATTATTGTCATAAAGTTCTCAAAGGAGAAAATTTTAGGATAGGCATTAAAGAGCTTATAGATTTTGAGTATCAGAAAAACGGACAGAAGTTTTTTGTTGAAGTAAAATCTCCAAGTTGGCAAGGAGAAATATTGAAGGATGATAAATTATCGAAAGAACAGAAGCTAATAAGGAAAAATAAAAAACAATATATAAATGGGGAGGGCGGATGGTTTTCAGCAAAAGCTGCAATCGAAGATTCTATAAAAAATTCCATACACAAATTTAAGAAAAGCGAGCATAATATTTTAATGATAGTTCCAAATATGTTTGCTCAAATACAGGGGCTACAACCTTGGCATATTCAAATTATTATCGACGAAGAACTAAAAAAACAAGACAAGGACTATTTAATATCCACCATCGCAATCCTAGAAACAGAATTATCAGAAAGCAACAGAAAAAAGAAAATTGAATATCCGTATAGCGAGTATCAAAGGACAGCCGAACATCTTAAGTGATATAAAATATGGTATTAAGAAGATTATTTTAAATCTCCCACTTACCCAACAAAAAACACCTCAATTTCTCAAGGTGTTTTTTGTATATTCCGCAGAATATTAAGCCTTCTGAACATTAGTTGCAGCTGGGCCTTTTGGTGTGTCCTTCACATCGAAAGTGACAGTGTCACCTTCTCTGAGGTCGTTGAAATCGACATCTACCAAATCATTGGCGTGGAAGAACAGGTCTTTGTCCCCATTTTCCGGTGTGATGAAACCGAACTTCTTTTCGTTCAGTCTTTTGATAACTCCTTGCATTTTTTTGTATGTTAAATAAATAAGTCCGAGAAGTGATATGTTGAGATATTAATTTTGACAAGTAATATATCCGCATAAACTCGCGGCAGTCTATTAGGACTGATTGCGTCGAATTGCAAGATCCGGCTCAACAGGTCAACTATATCATAGAATAATATTGTTGTCAAGGATGAGCTAAAAACGACCGCCCCCCCTTGAAGCACTAGACTTACCATTTGTATTCTCTTAAAATTTTTTGATGCAATGCCAATCTCCCAATATTAAAATTAGTCTCGCTTTCCGAATACCAAGCAATGTAATCAACCACCTGATTTATGAAATACAGATCTTCACGCACCCTTTCTTTTTTATTCAATTTCAATAAACTATAATATTTTTTCAATACGATTTCGCCTAAATCAAAATGTTGTATAAACATCCGCACCCTCGCAAAATCGTAAAGCGGATCACCGAATGCAGCTTCACTCCAATCAACAATTGAGACAATCTCACACGACTGTGGATCGACAAAAAGATTTCGTTGGTTAAAATCGGTATGTAGTAAGGAATAATCGCTACAAGGAAGGTCGACTTTTTTAATTTGCTCAACAATATTAACAAGCGCATCTTCCACCAATGCCCTATCCACCCCCGTTCGCTCCAAAATATTTTTCCAATCGAACCATGGATGCAACCCACTATATTTAAAAAGTAAGTTTTCTTTCCAGGAACCGCTAAAAAACCTGCCATCAACAAGCCCCGCCCGCTCAGATTTTATTTTATGGATCCTGCTAAGATTTTCCAGCATTGAATCTATATAAAGCCCCTTGTCCTTATCCGGCACATCCTCCAAAATAAGAGCTTTGATTTTTTCCATTACCAAAAAAGTTTTATTATCACAAACGAATGAAGTAAATATCTCCGGCGTAGAAATTTCTGTGTCATTTCTTTTTAGAAGTTCGTATGCGAGCACATCGTTTTTTATATCCAATGAAGTTTTAATTACATATTCCTTTCCCCCTTCGCTTACGGCAAAGAAAACAAAGCTGCCCATCCCCTGCCTGGGCATTACTATCTTTACTATTTTTGTGTCAAAAAAAGACTCCAGTTTCCCGATAACCTTTTCTTCCAGCGGTGAAAACATAATTTTAAAAAATATTTATCCCCTACTAACAGTATATGACTATTCTCTTTTTATTCAAAATATACTTCCTCTGCAAAGTTTTCCGCAATCAATAATCATGCTAGACTAAAAATATAATCTTTAACTTCAAAAGTATGAGATTGAAAAACAAAGTTGCTGTCGTGACCGGAGCAGCTTCCGGAATCGGCAAAGCCATCGCAGAGATGTTTCTTCGCGAAGGCGCCAAGGTAATTTTTTCTGATATAAATAAACCAGAGAATTTCGAACAGTCCGAAAACTCCGCTTTCTTCAAGACAGATGTATCAAAATCCGAAGAAGTCGATGCTCTTGTGGCTTTTGCGGTGAAAAAATTCGGCACGCTCGACATCATGGTTAATAACGCCGGCATCGGACCAACTGCAGAAATAACCGCCACCGATGACGAGATGTGGAACAAGGTTATCAGTGTAGATCTTACCGGCACTTTCTATTGCCTGCGTGCCGGAGCTAAATATATGAAAGACACTGGTATTTCCGGATCGATTATAAATATGTCCTCGATTATGGGGCTCGTAGGATTCAGGACTGCCAGCGCTTATTGCTCGGCCAAGGGAGGGGTTAATCAGCTCACCCGTGAGGCTGCTCTGGAACTAGCAGCAAATGGCATTAGAGTAAATGCCATCGCTCCCGGCGTCATTGAAACAGCTATGACAAAAAAATCTCTGGAAGACCCTGATGTGCGTGCCTTTATTCTGGGATTTACCCCCCTGGGAAAATTAGGCGAAGCAGATGACATCGCCTATGCCGCGGTCTATCTTGCGTCAGAGGAATCTAAATTTGTCACAGGATCGATACTCTATGTCGACGGTGGTTGGACAAGCCAATAAAAAAATCATCCAAACTAAAAAACGGACCAATCAAGTCCGTTTTTTGTGTATCAAAAAAGCTCTTTACTCCGACTCTATAAACTCACCCGCTTTTTCTTTCAAGCTTTCATCTAACTGTTTCTTTATGGAATTTTCCAAATTGTTTTGTATCTCGCGCACACTCTCCTCCGCCTCCTGTTTCGTCTGCTGCGCCTTCTTGGTTTCTTCAATATAACCGTTCACCAGAAGATATCCGATGATTGCCATAACGATAAGAACAACCAGTAAGATAGAACCATTTTCATTATCTCTTATATGCATATTTATCTTTTACATCTTAATATACTAATAATAATATCTTTCCAGATAAATAACAAATTTACTTCCAGGCTGTGTATAAGTAAACAGTATTATATAAACAAAAAAAATACAATCTACAAAAAAGGCTTATAAAAAAACAAATATTTATATACAACTTGTGGATAAATACATTTGACATTTGGTAAACATAGATTAGACTAAGAGTGTGAGTGAGGTTAAGATCGCATTCCAAGAAAAAAGTCCCCTGCATATAACATTGCTATTTAAATCCGGCATTTTGCTGAATTACAGGACAACTGAAAAATTGAACTCTAGCTTTTACAGAAAAGATTAAAGTTTCATATCGGTTGTTTTTTGTTATCCAAATAAAGGTCGAAGTTGTTCTTTTGAGTCTTGTTAAAAAGGGTGAAAGATTCAAGAGAGTAACTATAAAAAATCTTTAAAAAAATAATTTTGCCAAAATGGCAAAAGGAAAAAATATGAAAATAAAAAAAATAAGTGCAATGGCACTGATTCTATCTATATCTTTTACCGCCTTCTCTCCTGTCTTGGCAACAGCCGAGACTACCGGAGCTGTTTCTACCAGTTTGACTAGGGATGAAGGGAGCGGAGAAAATCCAATCGTAAAGGCAAAATGGGAGGCAAATGTCGACAAATATACTGATGACTCGACAGCGGCAGGGGCTCAATTCAACCCGACAGGAGTCTATCAAAGCAATAAAACCATAGCTATATGTGCTATAGTAACCGACCCCGATGGACTAAGCGACATCAATAAAGTCTACGCCGATGTTTACTACCCGACAGGTATAGCCGTCGGTGAGCATCATGTTAAGCTTTCGGACCAAGATGGGTCAGCAGGAGCGGGTTGCGGGCTCCTGATGCAAGAAGACAGTTTATCAAGACTCTCCAAGAGCGACGGATATACGCTCTTCTGTAACAATGTAAGGAATCAAAACAACAACCTTCCGACCTTCAACACAGGCTATGACTATGACGAAATCTGTGCTGCTGATGGAGAGCTTATGAAAGAAACAGCGGCAGTCTATTGTACTGAAAAAGATTTATCCTACGAGGACCCATCAGGCGACTACAGAACATTGATTCTAGCCCAAGACAACTACGGCAAAGACGGAGTATTGGATAACTACTTTGAGTATCTTCCAATGACCGCTTTTGAAACCGATTTTTCTGCAGTCAATTACGGCACCGTGAAATTGAACACACACAAGATCATTAATGGAGACTTGACTTGGGATGCAATGAACCAGGGCAAAGCCTCGGTTAGGAATGTCGGTAATACTAGACTTTATATGAAAGTCTGGCAAGACGATATGGGGCTCGGAAAGACCGACGGAAACTGGAATGTCAGATACGACGGAAGAGTTGGCAGTGATGCGAGCTTTGTCAACTACAATCCGGAAGTCACAAGACAGCTTAACAACGCGCTTGATCTCTCTGAAATGAACGAAATGGATTTCTCCATAGATATCTTCAAGTTCCCACCAGAACACGGAGGCAATTCCTATACCGGGAATATGACCTTGAGCGCAACCAAAACTGGCCATTTGACATGCAATACTGCCCCCTAAGGCCAAGGAAGTAGATGGGGAGATTATCAAAAATCTCCCCAAAAGTTTGCATCTTTGACAGATTCCCAAAGATTCAGACTTTTGTCAATCAGTAATTCAAAAAGAATATGAAGAGAACAGAAGGAAACAAATTAACAACTACCGTGCTGATCGCAATGTTCTTTATCGGCATTGGTATCCTTCCCACAAAAATCCAAGCCATCGGACAAATTACCGAACCTATAAATATTGAAAACGCTTTAAGAGGCAATTCCTATGCGCAAGAAATCACCGTCATAAATACCGAAAACATTAAAAATACGATAAGCCTCATTGCCGAAGGAGATATCGCAGACTGGGTAAAATTTTACAACAACATCCAAGCAGAGGATTCTATAAGCGAAATAAAAATGGAATCCAGGGAAAGAAAGATTTTTATAGCTAAATTTTCTATCCCCCCATCCACTCCCAACGGAAAATATGAAGGTTTTATCAGCGTAAAAACTACACCTAAAAACAACAATAATGACACAGAACAATCTAGCAGTATAGTTTCACAAAAGATAGACAGAGAAGTGACCATCAAAGTCGGAGGAGAGGAAATTATAGACTTTGACCTTTCTCTCGTGCCTGAAAAATATGATTTAAGCCGCGGAGAATACCTTAAAATCAGGCCGATATATAACAACTACGGCAACACCGACATTACCCCACAAATAGAGGTAAGATTAAAAAAAGACGGACAAACTGCATATACGGCTATATTCCCCTATCCCGAGAACCAGCCACCGGTCATACCTAACTCAATTTATGAGATACCTGCCTTAGAAATTCCTACTAGTAATCTGGATAATGGGAAATATACCGCTGTTTTCGACACTTATCAGCTCTCAGACACAGAAAACATGATTGAAAAAGATTTTATATTCTCTATTGGAATGGTAAAATCAAACTCCTCGGAAGAATCAGGGAATGACTCACAAGATACAAGCTTCTGGTCGATAACCAGAGTTATGATGGGAATTGTTCTTCTTTCTTCATTAATTTTTATAACTAATCCCCGAAAAAAGAACAATAAAATAAAAATAAAATAAACAAGAGCCGTCTAAAAAAACAAAAAAGAGGAGCCTGCAGGCTCCTCTTAGATTATATTCATCTCATGATCCAATTAATATGATACGATAAAGTCCAGTTAACTACCCCCAAGAGAGCTCTATGGCTCTTGAAGTTTGATTATATATACCAATTACTTCTATACTGAGGTCATCCAACGAAGTACTGGTTACCGTTGCAATGTATTTGCCGCCACTGATTTCCACATTAGCGATTGTGTTGCCATAAGTAAAAGCCCCTGAACTAAGTTCATTTCTTATGCTATAAAGGGTTACCTCCGCTCCCGTATCGGCAATATAATAAGCCTGCACAGAATTAGCAACATTATTTGCAACCCTTGTCTGCCGAAGAATCATCTTAGATAGAAACAGTCCGATAAAAAGCATGAAGAATAATATCACAAAGACTACAAACAAAATAATCTCTCCTGAATTTTTGTCATTTTTTTTTAAATTCATATTTTTATAGATAGCTTCTACAGATTATAAAGTCTTAGTTATAAATCCTCGTGGACACGCTGGTCTGTATCGTCATAGAGACACTAGGATCTTTGGCCGAGCTGATTGTCATAGCCACAATAACAATAGGCTGATTAGTTGAAGAAATAAGAGAAGGCACATAAAATCTCAAATTATCAATTACTATATCAGATGAATTCATAATTTCCATATTATCAACATCAGGACCATACGCAAAATAGTCACCATCATCAGTATCGCTACACGAAGCATCTTCGTCCGCGCGACAATAAATAACATCCTCACCACTGTGATTTTTAAATCTTATACTGGAATCATTATTTTCATAATTTGTCATCTCTGTCGCCATTCTTATCTCTCTAGAAAGAGTTTCCATAAGGTAAGAACCCTCACGCTGTACAGATTGCATTTCTATCAATTTTTTTTGAGAGACAAAACTGCTCAAAAAAGTATTCAGTGTCAAAAGCACCACTACTGAAAAAATAGACAGTGTAACCAACATTTCAATAAGAGTAAATCCTTTATTTTTCATAAGAATAATATAATACAAAAATAGATTTTAGTGCCATTCGTCATACAGATAAGAAACGACCCGCACCTCCCCAGAACCGTAGCTCACATAAGCAGTTATTTTTATCACATCAGTTGGAGCCGAAAGGTCATCTTCAATAACAAGATGCCGGCTAAAAGGAGTTTCTTTCCATCCCGGGTTAATAGAAGCATTTTTAGACTGAAAATATATATCATTATAAAGATACACCTTTTGCTTAGCTGCGTTTCCGTTTACTATTTCCCAACCATAGAGTATATTACTTTCATTGTTCATAGCTATTATTATATCATCACCATAAAAAATATTATCATTCCAATTTGGGGCATTATTTGACCAATTGTTGTCTCTCGTCTGCCGCACAACCTCAATTGCTTCCTGCGCCAGGTAAGAGGCTATTATTTTATTTCTGCTATTGATCTCCATTCGTGTATTAAACGCAAAAAGAGATATAAGCGTCACAAAACTTACAGACAAAATTCCTATAGCAATAACAACCTCCATTATACTAAAGCCATTACTGTCTCTTTTTCTTACTTTATTTTTTGTACTATTCATATAAGAATATAAACTAATTCATAGAACCGGAGCTCACGAGAACGACAGCGCCTTCAGAAGATCCATTCGTATACCCTATTTCTAAAGTTACAAAACTGCTGCCAACCTTGTTTTGTTTATCAATATAAATAATTCCGTAAGGCGGAGTGCTTACAAAATCCACTGAACTGACTTCGGTAGTCGTTCCACCAACAGTAACTTTCAAACTATTTATCTCTATACCCTCTGGTAATTCTATCTCCTCAAAAAACTCATCCGACGAATCATATTCCTGGTCCGGGGTTCCTTTGTCGGCAAAAACAATATAACTATTAACTCCAATTCCGGCGGAGAAATGTATTCCATAACCACCTCTGGGAAAACTCCCGTCTGTAAACTTAAAGGTTGTCATAGTATAACTCTGTACGGATCTTATATCGTTCATTATCTGAGTTTTTGCCAACCCTAATGACTTAGACTTTTTATATTTAGAATATTGCGGCATCATAATTACTGACATGATGCCTATTATGGCAATAACAGTCAATATCTCTAAAAGACTCATCCCATCTTTATTAAAAATCTTTTTCATATTTTAAATAATCTCCGACATTTGATAAATAGGTAGCATGATAGCCAGCGCTATTACTGCAACCCCCGCACCCAACACAAAAATAAGAATAGGCTCAATAATGGCAGTGAGTCCATCTACGGCAATATCCACTTCTTTGGTGTAAAAATCAGCTACATCTCTAAGCACCGAATCCAGCTTTCCAGTTTTTTCCCCGATTTTAAGCATCTTAGAAACCATTGTCGGCACAAAATCACTCCGTTCGAATGCGTAAGCGACTGAACCTCCGATTCTTACCTCATCAGCACTACTATAAATCACTTTTTTATAGACTCCATTGCCAGCGACATCTCCTGAGATTTGCAAAGCATCTATTATCGGAACCCCGCTACCAACCAATATAGAAAGATTCTCAGAAAAACGCGCCACATAGAACTTCTTTAAAAGAGAACTAAAAGGAGGCAAAGTAAGCATTAGCGTATCAATCTTTTCCTTCCCCGATTTTGTTTTTGCATAAGCTTTAAAAATATACACAAAAGCGACAATACCCACTAACAAAAGCACTAAATTATTAGACATAAAATCACTCACTGCAACCAAAACCTTAGTTGCAAGAGGAAGCTCCACTTCATTCTCTTTAAAGATGGCTGTCAATTGAGGAACCACGAAAATCATCATCGCCGCACCCATCCCGGCAAAACCGATAAGAATAACCGCCGGATAAAGAAGGGCGTTCTTGACCTTACTAGCTAACATATAATTTTTTTCTACATAGTCAGCAAGATGAAGCAGTGCTTCCTGCATTTTTCCTGAAATCTCCCCGGACCTCACGATATTGATATAAAAATCTGAAAATGTTTTTGGAAAGTGAGACAGTGCATTGGAAAAAGAATCTCCATCATCAACCATACTCGCAATGGCAAAAATTTGCTCCTTAAAAAAAGCGCTTTCTTCCTGCTCATACTGAATTCTTAACGCCTCAACCAAAGAAACTCCCGACGAAAGTAAAATAGAAAGCTCTTTAGAGAACATAACGATTTTTTTGGAACTTACCCTCCTGACGACGCTAGAAATTTTAGCAAAAGAAAACCACTCCTTTATCGGGTCTATGGAGACTATGACAAGCCTGTGTTTTTGCAAAAGTTCTACAGCTTTTTCTTGACCACTGGCTTCAATCTTTCCAACTTGCTCGTTGCCACTTATTGTTATGGCTCTATATTTAAATTTCATATCCAATGCTCTTAAATATTTCAACTATTCTTCTGGAGAAACCTCGTTCCATGTCGGATATTTCTTTCCACCGAAATATAACCAAGATTCAGCGGGGCAAGAATTACCAAAGATATCTCGAACATACATCCTAACCATAAAACGATCCACCTCAGAAATGACATATATCTTTTCTGGATTAGGCTCCGTACTTTCTACAACACCCTCCGTATCACCGAAATACCATTGCCTATAATTATAATCCTCGCACATTCCAGCGTTACATACAAAATCTTCGCCTCCAGTACTATTGTAACCCCTACAGTCATTATTGTCACTACAGGAATGTTCGGTCACAGAACCATCGGCATAGCTGACACAAAGACTTTCTTGACAATAGTAGGTATCTCCTGTGTTAAATTTTTTGCATTGAGAGTCTTCATCACAAGAAATGCACAGACCGCTTTCAGCGTCACACTTAGCATAGTCCCTCTCTGTACAAAAACTATTATCCCCATTACAGGAGTGACCTTCAATCTGCTGGCAAACACCGCTATCACAAAACCAGTGGTCACCAAACTTACTAGCGCAATTTCCATCATTAACACATCCAGCACACCGATAAGAATCTTCATTACAATCTATCTTATCGGAAGACTCACAATCATCATCGTCTATACATTCAGCAAAAATCCGAGACGAAGAATAAAAGTTTATAGTTTCACCATAATGACATTCTACATTTGCACAGCCCCCTGACTCACAATAAATATCATTAGTGCAATCTGGGCTAACAGTGAAATCTACAGATGGATAACTAAATTCAAGGACAACGACATTATCAGAAGATTCCACCCAATCCGACTCCAGCTGATAATTTGTCGGTGAATTGTCGGCTGCTTTTACCCTCCACTTATATATTTTACCGTAGTCTATATTAAAATCAGTGTCATTAGTCATAAAAAAGTGGACTGATGTTGCCTGTGTTTTTTCAAAAACTCCTTCAGAATCCCAATCGACAATCTCGCTCTCACTAGCAACCTCTTTAATCTGAATTGTATAATAAGCTTGCATATTTTCCGAAAGCTCATCAACTTCTCCATATGGATAATCATCATAATTCCATGCAAGAGTATAAGTAAGACTATCAGTACAAAAGTTATAAGGATCCGTCACCCTCAAATTACTGAGTTGAGGCTTTTCATTGGAATTATCAATATGGACATAATAGGTATCAGAACAGCCCATGTTATAGTTCCAATCCCAAGAACACACTTTCATCTGTAAAATTTGTTCTGCATAAAGATCGTCAGAATCTATCAGATCGGCATTTTTCCTGATATTATAATAAGCTCCAATAGATGGAGTGCCATATTCTCCCCAACCGGCAACAGAAATTTGATGTGCATCGCTGGAAGTTATATAAAATTCCGACACCACCTCATTTGCTTCACTCAAAATCTGCAGAGTTCCTCCCGCCCATTCATCACTCAACCAGTCTTGATCCTCATCCTCTATATAATTATCACCGAAAGAAGTTACTACTCCATCTGACTCATTATAGCATTCGCCACCTTTGATACATATATTACATTCTTCCCCAGAGCCGCAGCTCTTACGACCAACATTTCCCCACCAGCTATCTGTCGTCCATTCGATAGTCGTATTCTGCACACCAAAAGCATCTACAGCCAAACTGGAAATCGAAAAATTATTTAAGGAATTCTGAATATCAATATCATCCAAATTTGCATAATAATTTGAACCACCAACAACATCAACATTTTCCCCCTCTTCCAAAATAGACGAGACTAGAGAAATATCATCAAACGCACCGTCGCATTGCGCTTCATTGTCTTCAGTTACTCCATCACAATCATTATCATTCATATCGGTACACACTTTCCAAATATCCGGCACTACATTGCCAACAGGACTATCTTCGTTATAATAATATGTTTGCCATTGCGGACCATTATCGGAGCTATCATAAGCATAAGAACCAGAAGTCTCGTCAAGGCTCCAATAACCAGCAAGGTTACTTTCATCTAAAAATACCCCTTGATAGTGTTGGACGACCTCGCTTTCAGAAAGCACACGATTATAGATACGGACTTCATCCATCTTACCCCTAAAAGGACCTGTTGTATTATATCTTATACCAAATCTAAGACCATTACCCAAAGTTGGGTCATAAGCACTACCGACTGCCTTTAAAGCCCCATTTATGTACATCTTAGAACTAGAAGAGTCGGTCGTGACAACCAGATGATTCCATTGCCCTGCTTGCCAATCAACACCATTAACCTTAACTTTATCAAAGAAATTTAGATTACCCGACCCATTAGGATTATAACTTTGAATAAACCACCAATTCCCAGCCGTTCTATCGTCCATAAGATATTGCGTTCGAGCCTTATCGCTTTCACTTACATAAAACCAAAAATCTAAAGACATCGAACTGGGATTCCCCAAATCCACCGGAATACTGACATAATCATTACTTCCATCAAAACTTAAAGCATTATTATATTTCCCCGAACTCGTCCAGGTAGCTCCCAATACCTCTCCGGCATTATTAAAATATCCTACATTACCGTTACCCGAACTGTCTGCAATTTTTCCTCCGGTTACTTCATCAAAATTCCAATATCCCAATAAATCAGAATTGTTGACAAAAACGCCATCATATTGATCCGAGACCTCTTCTGGATAAAGTGTCCTACTATATATCTTTAAATCATCGATATATCCTTTAAACAAGTAGCCAGTCCCAGCCCTCCCTGCATAATCGCCTACATAGAGAGTTCCGTCATCGACAGGAAGAGCACCACTCAAAGTACGGGTAGTGCTAAATTGCTCCCCATTGACAAAAAGTTTCAGCTCCTTGGCGTTATCATTAAAAGTAAATGTAAGTTGATTCCATTCATTGAGACCTAATGCATTAGGGAATGAAGTTACGGAAGAGCCGGAGCCATAAGAATATTGAAAATTAATGGTATTTTCATTTGTCCCTGAAGTATAAATCCAAAAATAACCATTTGTGTTAGACTGCAAAGCCCGATTCAGAAGAGTTGGATAGCTGGAGCTACCCGCACGATTATAAACCCACATCGATATGGAATAGTTTCCGACAATATTCAAAGAAGAAGAACTTCCCATATTTATATAGTCGTTGGAACCGTCCAGGCTTATGGAAGAATGCGTATCTTCTTCTATGTCATACCCACCACAATCACAGTTACACTCGACACCATCTAAATCGCTATCCCCGGAAAATGAACATTCCAAACCGCTAGTGTTTATACCGCAAGCCCCTCCATAGCAATCTACATCCGTAAAAACACTTCCTGCGCAGGTATCCACTTGAACGCTTGAGGCATCAGGAGAACAATAGCCGGCGATACACTTATTCCCACTTTGACAGCCTGTATAATATTCAAAGCAGGTTCCTAAATCACCGCAATATTCACCTTCATAAGACTCTCCAAGTATATTGGTATCATCATACACCCAATTCACGCCATCACAAGAATCCACTCTACATTCCTCGCTCATATTAGAAGAGTTAGGAACGGTGTCACAATAACCGCCGCAACATATGCCACTTACAGAGCTCAGCTCACAAGCTGTAACATCTACCGCATTACTTGAGGACACATCCTCGTTATAACCAGGATCTATATTATAGCAATCGTCCGACCTAACAGTTAGAGTATAAGGGGCAATTAAATTTGAGGAAGGAGCATAATGATAAACTCCGTCAGGGGTTTTCCACCTAAATTTCATTCTTGCCGCACCTCCAGCGTCAAACCATTCTATTCTTATAGGAACGGGATTTTGGGAATCAAAGGTATAAGTTCCCGTATGATCAATATTCTGATACCCCCAATATTTTTTTATTTCTTCTCCATTAACATAAATTCCAAATCCATCGTCACTATACATAGAAAAAGTATATACCCCTAACATATTAGGATCAGGTTTAAAAAATCCATCCCAAGTAATATATGCATTATCTAAATTCTCCCAGGCATTATTGGAGTTGATTCTTATCACAGAACTAGACCAATCATAATAAAGACGAGTATCTATGTCGGATCCGATAAAATCACCTTTTCTATCACCATAACTATCGTATCTATAAGTATTATAAGAATAGTCCAACCCGCCGACATAACCATCGTATTTCTCATTCCCATTAGGACTAGCATCCTTCGACCACATATAATAATTCACAAAGTCCCCTTGTACAAAAGGTCCTATCTCTTGTGAACAACTACAAGTCATATTCTCTCCGCAGGTTCCACACGATTTACTCTGCCAACTACCACCGTTAACCCTCCATTGGATTTCATATTCTTCAACACCACTCGCATCCATAACAGACGCAGTTATCTTAAGAGGTCCAGTCTTAGTATCAAGAACCTCAGGCTCACCAGTCATTATTACAGCATCACTATCCTCCATTATTAAATTAGTCCAACTTCCCAAACTATCACAAGAGGCATCTCCCCAAGAATGAAAGGCTTCGCAACTATCTTCCACACATTCATAATCCGTGTAATTAACCTCATTGACACAACCATCATTGTTTCTATTACTGAAAGAATATAAGCATTTGCCTGTTTGACAAGTATAGCTCCTTTCCTCACATCCCATAGGATTGTATGCTTCAGTACCATAATATAACTCAGACACCTCAAAAGGATAAGCTGGATCGGAAGGAGTAAAAGCGAAACACCCATCATCCAAGCCTTCGTCTGTCGCGCAGACAGAGCCGGCCGAAGTAGCATCTGGGATTAATCTAAGCGTTGTACCGTCACAGTAATTAGCAGCACACTGCGAATCGTAATCATAAAGATTAGAGGCACTGATATTGCAAACACCATCGCAACAAACGCCACCAGATTCTGTAGTGCAGCTCTCCAAATCTGCCTTATCTTCACACCCCTCACTTTTTACTACAAATGTTTTCTCCGGAGAAGATCCTTGGTTGTAATTTCCCGAACTATCTACAGCAGTAGAATAATATTTCACAGTGGTTCCCGCAGCAAGAGGAAATATGGAGTTTACATTCACAGAAAAATCGTCAATGCTCTTGCTGATATCTGCATCACATTTTCCATCTAAATTGTTATCGTTACAATCAAAAGCAACTATCCACCCTGAATATCCCACAACTGTATAGTAAATCGTGTGTTTTATAAGAGGAGCATCGTCATATGACATTGATCTAAGGGTAACAGAAGTCTCGTCATTATAGACTTCATAATAATCTTCATCGGGATCGGTTCTAAAAATACTTACCACCGGATCTTCCATATCGCAAAGAAGTTCTTCGTTGTCGACGATTGCATCGCCATTCGACACATAAAAGTCACAATCATCATTTATAGAGTTAAAACAGTTGCCCATTGAAGAACTTTCATAATAATTGGTCAGAGTATTCCCATATGAAGTAGCAACATAATCACTCCTATACCCGAAAGCATCATCGTAAGCTTTTACTGAAATGTCAAGAGAAATATCACTGGCGTATTTTCTATAACTTTCGTCCGCATCCACAATATAATCAGAAAACCAACTACATCCAGGATTAAAAACATAATAATATGTGGGATTATAAACACTTGAGCTAGCGATTCTGGTCATCAAGGCGTTTTCTATCTTCTCGCCAGTTTCAAAAGAAGTAATAGTTACATAAAAACTGCTTTTTGCATAAACCGCTCCGCTAGGATCCGACACACTTAAGTATATAGTGTTATTATTATTTCTTTTAAGTTCTGGGATACTTAGATAGACATTGGCAACATAAACGCTCACAGGCCCTTCTATAACTTCATTGTCACTGGCATCCTTGGCAACTGCCTGATATTTTATCTCGGTACCGGCATTAAATGAACCAAGCTCTCCCGTACTTACGCTTATATTCCTATATCCGCCCTCCTCGACTATTCCAGACAAGTTAGAACAATAAGTCCTCTCTCTCAAATCCTCGCTATCCCAGTTTTCAGCAAGAGCCCATTCTAAATAGAACTCCTTAAAACCTATATCATCCCTAGCTGATGACTGCAGATAAAATTGGTCGGCCGAAAAAAGAGGTCCGTTCGGAGACATAAGGGCACTGACACTAGGAGGAGTGTCAAAAAACATCGTGGAACTTATAGTATCGAATATCCCCCCCATCGCGCTACCCAGGTCTTCGGAAGATATAGAATTACAATTTAGCAAAGCCTCATCAGGATTATCAAAATAATACTGATTAACATAAAAACAATCTCCGGCAGAGGAAGCAAGATATCTTATAAAGTTTTCAGCTTCCACATTAGCAGTAGCAGTCCCTGAAACAATATCCATACCAAGACCGATCGCAATCACCCTTATACCCTCACTTTTAGCAAAGTCAACAGCGCTTTTAGCGGTATCAACGGTATTCCCCGTTCCAGTAGGAAGTCCATCGGTTACAATAATCATAACCCTATCAGCAGACGGATTAGAAAGATATTGATCCGTAAGCACATTCTTTGCGTTAAATATTCCTGTCGCAGTTTTTCTCTGTCCATCGGCCACCGCAAAAATACCATCAACAGAAGTGTCATCAATCAAACTCTTAACATCTCTTGTTGTCACATCTTCATCCTGTAGGTTCCTATTTAAACTTTCTGTTTCTATGTTGGTATTAAAAGAAACCAGACCAACTTGATGGTAAGCATAAGTATTGTAATAATCAAAACTCGGAAAGGAAGCTATAACACTGTCTAAAAAAGCTGAAGCGGATAATCTTGTTATTGCTAATTTAGAATTTTCTCCCATAGTAGCAGAAGTATCCACAGCCAAAACAACATCAACGGGCTTCACAATCTCGACTTCCGTGGCCGCCTGAATATATTTACCCCTTAAAGAAAGAGAATAATATATTGCGACAACGACAAACAGAAGGAATAGGCAGGATACTTTGCTAATTTTTATCATAAATGCGTTTAATGATTTCCAATATTGATATCGGACAAAAACTGCTTATTTTTTCTCATATACAGTTACAGTCTCACAAAATTATTCAGTGCCAGAACCTGGAGCAATCTCAGTCCAAACAGGAGAACCCACCCCTAATAACAAAGTTTCATTTTTTGAACAAACACATCCATTTCCGTCATCAACAGTTAGTGTTATATTATGGCTTCCCCCTTCACTTATAGCAAAAACCCGTGAAGTGTCCTGCTCTGAGCTAAAGACAGAGCCCTCTATACCCCATTCATATGTTGCCAAGCTACCTCCTGCAAAATAAGAAACATCAGACTCGTCAATAAAATCCAAAGTATCCAAAAAATTACAAGCTTCCTCTAAACAATTTGTGCCTTCACTATCATATACGGAGAAGTTTACAGTTGGATGCCGATCTTCTACCGTAAAGCTACCGCCATCCACCCATATTTTCTTTCGACAAGCCAAATCGAAATAATCATCCCATACTTCCAACTCCCATCTATAAGTTTTACCATATTCCAAGTCGCCAGGGAGAAAAGCGCTGAAAGACTGCCTATCATCGTCGTAAATATAGGAGATAGGACCCGTCCCATCGGATACATTCCAAAGATTGATTTCAACCGACCCTTGCCCATCATCGCTAGTAGTAATCCAAGAAAGCACATAAGAAAGACTCGGCGCGCAAAAGTTAATTGGAGCCGTAACAGAAAGATCGCTGAGACTTGGCGCATTAACATTCCCCGCGCATGAAGAACACGCTGTAAAAACATCGCCCTCGAACCAATCGGACCATTGTCGACATCTTGTATTCACTGAATAATCGTCCCTGATTCTCAGCCTCCAACCATAATCTTGCCCAGAGACGAGGACTCCGCCCGCGCTTTGTAATTTCAATTCCGGAGCTGACCACGAAAGAATATTAGACAGCTGAGTTGTGGAATAGACACCTTCGTTAGTATCTTTATTGTACACCTCTAAATAAAATTCAGACTGTCCATTATTTTCATTATCAGTGAATGACCAATTTAAAGTAAAAGATTCATCCAAAGCGCAGTTATTAACAAAGCCAGCCGCCTGAATTTCTGGTGCTTCGTTTAAAGGGTTCTCCGAGGCATCTAAGCAGCTATTTGCACACCCCGCATCACTACAAATTGGAAATCTGTAGTATTTATCTAAGACTGGAGTTTTTGTAACATCTTCGTCCTCTCCAATCCACATAACATTGAAATTATTATCCGTAATAATAGCTCTTATCCAAAGAACATTCTGAGTTCCGTCACTGTTTGTACTAAGTGCTGAAACAGGAATAGTAGGATTATCGCAATTTCCACTTTCTCTGCATATTGAGCAACTGTCAGTATTCCAACAAGTAACAGATCCTGCCTTTAAAGGATCCACATCCGTCCAGGAGGCTGGGGGCCATACCCCAGTAGTACTTTTCCATTGTATTTGAATAGAATTTATACCACTATAGACATTTGAACTCGTGGTTACTTCAATCTTGAAGTTCTTATCCAGTCTATTTATATTAGTCTCATCATCAAGATCATCAGAAGAATAGAATTCTCTATGCAAAGTATGCTTAGGGCTAGCGATGTCGGGGTCATTACAATAGGTAGGATAGGTGTAAGTATAATTAGAGTATGAACAATGAGAAGGTGAAGTTGAAGGCTGGGGACTTGGACAATCTGTTATATCTGCCGGCAAGTCACATACAGCAAAATCATGCAAGGCAGCATCCGTTGGGTCATACCAATTGTGATCCACAGTGGTCACATTAACAGTAGTGTTTCTTTTTAACTGACAAAGGCTCTTTTTGTCAGGATCGGCGATCGTATTGCAATCCGTAGCGGCCTGACAAAGAGGAGAAAAGACTGAAAAAGATAGAACTACAAAAAATACAGCTATTACCCCCCTCGCTTTAGTTATTCTAATAAAAGGAATCATATTTTTATTTTTTTTAATTGTTTAGATATTCTAATTCTAAAGATATCCCTTCCCCCGTAGCAGGAACGATTTCTGATACAACCCCGCAATAATCAGAGAGGATCATATATTCCCCACCCCCCAGATCTTCAAAAGTAGTCGCCCTGGCCCCATATATATCATAAATAAGGGTAAAGGCTGTTATCGTACACTCCCCTTCTGTTACAATTTTCACTTTAAGGTTTTCTTCTTCGCCCTGAATACATTTATCTTCTAGAATAGCCAAACTACCCTGACAAGCTTCTTTTTTGGCATCAAGAGCTTTAAGGTCGGGTTTGTTTCTCTTCTTCCGATCCACAGCACCATCTACATCTTCGGTAAACACTCCATGAGAATCCCCGCAATCATAAACTTTGCATACCTTATAATTACCGTCTCCGCATAAAGTATAAAAATTACAATCCCCATCCAAACAATTTTCTTCTAGAAGAACACACCCTGAGAAGTAAGCATCTTTTTGATACGATGAATTATCGGGACCCACAATATTTTCCCTGACCAAAAAAAGTCCGCCTACTATATAAACTAATAACAAGATAAAAATTACACAAACCGCGAGCATAAGCGTTCTCGCGATATAGATACCATCTATTGATATATTTTTTTTAACCCCCTTTTTGTTTTTCATTTTTATTAGATTAATTATAAATTTACATAAAAATAACAACCTTGCAAAATGTTACACAATCAGAATCGTTTCCTGTCTATAGAGACTCCGCCGCGACCCACTGCGACAACTTTATCCAAATCTCCGCAATAATTGGCAGTTATCAGATATTGCTCGTTCTCCACAGAAGAAAACTCTATCGGCCTCAGCCCCACTTCCTTAAAATATACCATAAAATTGTTAACCTTACATTCCCCATTGGTCACAACGCTGCTTAATATTTCTGTTTTGCCATTCACGCAATCGTTCTCCAAAATTTCCAAAGTACCCTTGCATTCAGTTTTCTTTTCCAAAACTCTTGCAGCATCAGGTTTTGTTTCCTCAACAAAAACCATCTCAGCCCCAGCAACTCTCTTAGCTACGCCGTAATAGTCTCCGCAGTCATAAATTCTACAAGTTTCGTATTTCTGATCATTACAAAAAAGATGAAGATTACAATTTGTGTCTGCATCTGAACAGTTTTCAAACTTCAGATCGCAGCCTTCAAAATATTTATCCGGGTCCACTACTTCTGCCTGCTCCACAGGTTGAGATGTCTCATTGGGCAAATAAAACAAAATAATCGCGCGATAGATAAGAGACATAACCAAAAACAAAAAAATCAGATAAAGCACGATCGCTGTCGATTTTTTTTTATCTTCCGGCTCCCCTAACATAATTTTATTTTCCATCTTTTTATATTATTTTGTTTTTAATATTGCACTAGAAATTAAAAAGATTTACAAAAGGATTTTCCTTGCCTTCATAATCCATATCATCGAAAAATCCGTCAAAGACAGTTATTTTTTCAATTTGAGTATTTTCCAAAAGATTATTGATTCCGCTTTTAGTGTCGCTTATGTCATCCTTATATTTTTGATGACTATCCGCTTTAAGGTTCTCATAACCGTCCACATCTTCGTCTCTGATTTCCGTCATTAGAAAAACATAGTAGAACATCCCAAAAAAGAGAGTGATCGACACAAAAACAGAGAAGACTCTCTTTAGCCTCTTTAATTTAAGAAGACTCCTCTTTGAAATCATTTTTTTCATTCTCTAATAATAAAGGAATTTAAATGATACGCTATACTCAAGAGTAGGATATAGATTTGCCTCCCTGACCTCCTCCTCGCCTTCCTCATCTTCTTTTTCTGAAGTTTTGTCATTACTTTCCTGTGCTTTAATGCTCATAGCTATCTCTTGAACAAAAGGAGCGCTATTTTCCATAGATTCCATGAATCCCAAAAAATGGGAATAATCACCGCTCAATGAAAAAGAAACTGCTTTTTCATTAAACCCGCCGTTGTCTTTCTCTTTATCCGAAACTGCTTTTTTAACATCCTCCAAAACTATTTCAGAAATTTCCACATTTTCCCTCGCAGCAAGACCATTGATATGAGCAAAAAAATCTTCATAATTGCTCCTATTAGAGATAAAACTACTCAGTTTGTTAACATCCATATCGGAATCCTTGCTCTCCTCATTAAAATCTTCTATATCGTTAAGTAAACTTTTTTTAGTCTCAAGGTTAGCCTGCTTGAGTTCAGTCTCTTTAACGACAATCAAAGACTCTCGATAAGAAGCGCCTACGATAAAGTACAAGAACAAACCAGAAACCACCAAAGAGAAAAACAAGAATACGATATCTTTATTATCGCCTACCTTGAATTTTATGCCAGAATCTATATTGTATTTCTTCATAGTTTAAAAAAATTAAACCCCTGAGCTAAAACCCCCTTAAAGTCATACTGCCAGAAAACTTAACAACCCCGGGAGTATCTGTAACCTTACGGTCTATTTTTATTTCTTTTACAAGACTATTCTTACTAAAATTTGTCTCCATTCTCTTGAGTTCACTCTCCTCATAACAAACTCCGCCAAACTTTACCAGAACCACTTTCTCCTTCTCTCCATCCTCGCCCTTCTCATCCCTTAGGGAAGCCGAAAAACTGTCGAGCTTTATATATCTGTTGAGTTCGCCCTTCATAATTCCGATTCCATATTCCCAGTATTCTTCATGATAAGACAAGAGATCGTCCCTGAGATAGACAGTGCCCGTCATTTCTACAAACCCTTCCTGTTCGGCGGTTATTTCAGAAAAAACCGCATCTTTCGTCCAATAAGAATCCTTAAGAATTGCAATCTGATCAATTGCTGCGGAATAGCTTTTAGCGTTGGCAATAATCTCCGCAGAATACCCTGTCGCCACATCATATTTGAAATCTACTTCCGCCAAAGCCACATCTTCAGTAAATATTGTTTTTAAGAAAACTAAAACTTTCGAGAAATAAACATGATTATTTAATGCACCTTCGATATCCTCTTTCTTGAATTCAGAAGAAAATATTTCGTTGCTCTTAATTTCCTCATCAATTTTTTTATCAACTTCAGTCAACTGCTCATTGACAGTGTCAAGATTTTTTTGATTAGCCCTCTTGCCAAATTCAGACCCGGCGTAAACAAAACCAGAAACGACTAAAAAGAAAATCGCCAAAGACAAGACAGCAATTTTTTCTTTCTTTTTATAGGAATCGATTGTAAAATCTTCCGGAAGCAAATTTATTGAAGGCATGGGAGTATAAGGATATGATATTTTTTATATTATAACACAATAATATTTTTCTACAAAATATTTAAATCTTTCAGCGTTCTTTCGAAGATATGGATGCCTCTCTTAATTTCTTCTCTATCTATTTGAGCGCTCTCGCCCGCTTTTATTTTTTCTCCAAGCCTGTAAGCCCAGATAATATCTTCCTTAAAATCTATCTGATTGTCAGGTATTTTTTTTATTCGCATTTCCAAATTATCACCCGAAAAGTTTGCCGTCTTCAGAGCGTCGTCAAGCAGTTTTCCCGATTCGAGAAGTGCTTTTTCGTTTTCTTCTTTATTATCAGACTCTGCATACTCTCTGATTTCATCCCACTTTCTCTGCGTCTTTCCTTTAGAAAGTTTTCCCGACTCCAAGGCCTCCTCAATTGCATTATAGATCCTAGTCCTAAGACTCTGAAAACGAGAAAAAACCATCACAGTCGCCACAAAAAGCACGATGGTTATCAGGATTAGAGTGTCTCTAACGAGAGCAAAAACAATCGGCCACCACCAAAGATTTATTTCAGCATTACCCACCTCCAGCACCAGCTGAGAAGTGGCCTGGATGAGAAAATATTCAAACGGCATATTTTATATGTTATATTTGCGGATGTTTTTTAGTCCACCCAGAATCCTTTTCGTAGATATCCGCGACAGCGAGCACCGTCTTTTCGTCAAACGGCTTTCCGATAATTTGCATACCGACTGGCATCTCTTTTTCTCCGTCTTCCGGTTTTACAAAACCGCACGGAGCGGAAACTGCCGGAAGTCCTGCCAGGCTGACTGCGCTCAAGAATATATCCCCTAGATACATTTCCAGCGGGTTGTCGCTATGCTCCCCGATCTTAAAAGCGACGCTAGGCGCGGTCGGCGCAATAATGATATCTACTTTTTCAAACACCTCATCAAAATCTTTCTTAATAAGCGCACGCACCTTCTGAGCTTTCAAATAATAAGCATCGTAGTATCCGCTACTGAGAGCATAAGTACCGATCATGATTCTTCGTTTTGCCTCACTACCAAACCCCTTTCCTTTCGACTTGATATAGACATCCATAAGATTTTTCACTTCCGTTTCTGAATCGCTTTCCGATGAATAGCCAAAACGGATACCATCGAATTTCGCCAAGTTAGAACTGACTTCCGAGGGAGTAATGATATAATAAGTCGGCACAGCGTATTTCGTATGCGGCAAACTTATTTCAACGACCTCAGCCCCCAACCCCTGCAGCTTCACGATTGCACCCCTGACACTCTCTTCGATATCCTTGTTAAGCCCCTCAATGAAATACTCTTTAGGAATTCCGATACGGAGACCTTTTATATTAAAATTTTGTAAATATTCCAAATATTTATCCACCGGCTTGGAAGAAGTCGTAGCATCTTTTTTATCTTCACCTGCAATCGCTTCCAAAATTATAGCAGCATCCCCCGCGGTTTTTGCCATAATACTCGGACAATCGGTCGAAGAAGTCATTGAGATAAGACCATAACGGGAAACTCTGCCATAGGTCGGCTTAAGTCCGACCAAACCACAAAAAGAAGCCGGCTGACGGATTGACCCACCAGTATCGGTCCCGATAGAATAGAAGCACTCCCCTCCTGCAACAGAAGAAGCCGAACCTCCAGAAGATCCTCCCGGCACACGATCCAAGTCCCACGGATTATGGCTGGTAAAGAAATCAGAATTTTCCGTAGAAGACCCGTGCGCAAAAGCATCACAATTTACCTTTCCCAACATCACCATCCCCTTTGCGTCCAGCTTATCCATCAGCGTCGCACTCTCAGCAGGAATATAATTTTTAAGAATATTGGAAGAAGCGGTTGTTAAAATATTTTTCGTCAGTATCACATCTTTGATAGACGAAGGGATTCCCAAAAGCGGATTATTCTCGCCGCTTTTAATTCTTTCATCCGCCCTTGCCGCCTCCTTAAGAGCCAAGCCATCAGTAACGGTTATAAAAGATTTTAGCTCGTTATCAGTTTTCTTAATTTTTTCCAAACAGGATTGTGTGAGCTCAACCGAAGAGAATTCCTTGTCCGCGAGCCCCTTTGCTGCCTTTTGTATATCTAAATCAATAATTTCCATATTTTTTCAAATCTTATTGTTTGTGTCAAAAATTACATTATCTGCTTCACTTTTATATATCCGTCTTGACTGTCGGGATAATTTTTCGCCATAATATTTTTCGTTTCCTCGCTTGCATCCACCGCAACATCCTCGCGGAACACATTCACTTTTCCAGTTACCTGAGAAATCGGCTCAACGCTGTCCGTATTCACCTCCCCAAGTTGTTCGACATAACCAAGAATATCCGAAATTTCCCTGGCAAATTTTTGAGTTTCCTCTCCACTAAGCTCAATTCTAGCCAACTCCGCAATATGCTTCACTTCCTCCTGTGAAACTTTATTATTCTCCGCCATATAAAAATCTTACTTTTTAATCACATTAATAAAATACCACAGTTTTATGCTTTTTACAATAATAAAAGGCAAAATATGCCACTACAATTATGACATAACCCTTTAATCCACTTCACTTATCCCGATAATATCACTAAAAGGTCCAGCCTTGCATATTTTAATATCTAAACTTTCAGACACCTCAAGGTCAGACAGTAAAGAAGTCTATTGTATTTGTTTTTATACACTACTATCTCTGATATTTTGAACCTGTCCAGGAACCTGCGCTAACTTCTATGAATATAAAGTCCGTGGAAATTATCCGATCATTTCCAAAAACTCTTTCTCGCTCAAAATTTTCACTCCCAGCTCCTGAGCTTTTTGGAACTTACTTCCCGGATTTTCTCCCGCAATCAGATAATCTGTATTTTTAGAAATTGAAGAAGACATCTGTCCGCCCAAGTTGCGTATCGCCTCTTTTGCTTCTTCTCGACCATAACTTTCCAAACTTCCCGTCAGCACGAAAGATAGTCCATCTAATTTTCTTGAGACTTTTGCGTCCTGAGAAATTTCCACTCCTGCCTTAAGCATCTTTTCAACAAGCTCCAGATTTTCCTCATTTCTAAAATAATCAAAAATACTCTCCGCAACTTTCGGACCGATGTCCTCCGCTGCCTCCAGCTCCTCCAATGAGGCTTTTTTAATGTTCTCCAGAGAAGAAAACTTTTCGCCCAGAGTAATCGCTGTCTCTTCCCCGACATGTCTAATGCCAAGTGCATAAACAAATCTCGCTAAATTGATTTTCTTAGCCTTTTCAATAGATTCCAAAAGATTATCTGCCGATTTCTCGCCGAACCTCTCCAAGACTTCCAAATCACCTTTCTTGAGCTCGAAAATATCCGCCAGATTAGAGATAAGCCCCTCCTCCGCTAGTTGTTTAACCTTATTCGGACCCAAGCCATCCACATTAAAAGCTTTTTTAGAAACAGAATGCGAAAGTTTTCGAAGCTCCACCGCAAAACAATTTTTATTCGGACAATAGAAAGCCACCTCCCCTTCTTTACGGATGACAGGAGAATTGCAAAACGGACATTTTTCCGGCATCTCGAACCTTTTCTCCTTGCCAGTACGAAGCCCCGTTACCACACTCACCACTTCCGGAATGATATCACCGGCCTTCTGAATAATTACAGTATCGCCGATGCGAACCCCCAACCGCTCAATCTCATCTTGATTATGAAGCGTAGCGCGAGAAACTTTTGACCCGGCAACAATCACTGGTTTTAAATGCGCCACCGGAGTAAGTGCGCCAGTCCTACCGATTTGTATCCTGATGTCCTCCACTGTCGTCGTCACCTGCTCCGCCGGGAATTTGTAAGCAATCGCCCAGCGCGGCGCTTTACCGGTATAGCCCACAAGCTCCTGCCATTTTCTCTTATTCAGTTTTAAAACAACACCATCAATCCAATAATTCTCTTTGTCCTTATTCTTATACCAAAAATTATGAAAATCAAAAACTTCCTCGATTTTCGAAAGAAGCTTCCAATTTTTATTAACCCGAAACCCCAATCCGTCCAAAAGTTCCAGTTCATCAGCTTGAGTTTCCGGAGTTTCAATTTCATCTGCCCGAGAAAGGTCATAGATAAAACACCCCAGCTGTCGCTCTTTCACAACCTGCGAATCCAATTGCCGAATCGCTCCCGCCGCGGCGTTACGCGGATTGGCAAAAAGAGGTTCACCGTTTTTCTCCCTGGTTTTATTCAATCTGTCAAAAACATCTTTAGACATAAAAACTTCCCCCTCCACAATAATACTGACCTCGCGATTAAGTTTGAGAGGAATACTTTCAATCGTCTTCAAATTCTGTGTCACATCTTCCCCGATTTTTCCATCTCCCCGCGTCGCTCCCCGGATAAAAACTCCTTTTTCGTAAGTAAGAACGACATGCAGCCCATCAATCTTTAGCTCTGCCGTATAATCAAGCGAACCGGCAACCGGCTCCTCTAAATCTGAAAGTATTTTACAAATCCTTTTATCAAAATCCAAAATCTCCTGCTCATCAAAAGCATCATTGAACGACCACTGCCGCACCTGATGCGCCACCTTTCGAAACTTGTCCAACGGCTTTCCGCCGATACGCTGTGTTGGAGAGTCAGGCGTTATGAATTCCGGATATTCCTGCTCCAGGGCATAAAGCTCATGTTTGAGAGAATCCAACGCTGCCTCGGAGATCTCCTGTTTATCCAGAACATGATAAAGATAGCGATGATGATTAATCTCTTTCTTAAGCTTCTCAATTCTTGCCCTTGCTTCAGTTTTGCTCATATCATTAAATTCATTATTATATTACGACAATACAACGATGTGGGAGCGCGGTCGCTGACCCGGTCCGCAGGTTTTTAAATATCAAATGGAAAATATTTTTATCGCCTGACGCTATAAATACCGTAAGATATGTCTTTTTTACCAATCCTATTCTATACTGGAATCGAACCGTTACGGAACCGGTTTAGAAACACTATTCCAACAATGTTGCAATTCCAAGATTACAAGATCTAAAACAAGAAACTTCCCCAATACCAACCGATTATTTTACTGCCCCAGAAATAACTCACTGAAAAACCAAATATCAAAAACGGACCGAACGGCAGCATGCTTTTCATCTTTTTTCTACCCAACGCTATTAGGAAAACTCCGACCAAAGCTCCCGAGATAAATGCCAAAAAAAGAGCAAGCAGAATATTCGGAAGTCCCAAAACAAGTCCCATCAAAAAGCCAAGTTTAATATCCCCTCCCCCCATTCCTTTGCCTTTAGTTATAATAACCAAAAACATAAAAAATCCCCCTGCCAAAAAAGCCGAAGCCAAAAAATTCATAAAAAATAAATAGTTAAAAGTGCCGCCAGCTAAAAAAGACTTCAGCAAAACCAACAAAAACGAAATTATGATTGCCGGATAAATCACCTCGTCGGGAATAATATAATGTCTCAAATCAAATACAAAAATAACAATCAGTGCGGAAAAAATAAATATCAAAAAGAAGTAACTGATAAAATTTGAAAAAATAAAATCATAATTTTGAAAAATTTGAAAAAATAGCGTTGCAAAGAGAATCCCTGTCGCGATTTCCACCAACGGATATTGCCAGGAAATTTTTGCCTTGCAATAACGGCATTTGCCGCCCAGAGACAAAAAGCTGAAAACCGGAAAAAGGTCATACCAGGCAAGCTGATGAGAGCAAGCCAGACACTTCGACCTGGAATTTACAATCTTATCATCCGTTCCAAGACGAAAAATGACCACATTCAAAAAACTTCCCACCACAGAACCCAAAATAAATATGAAAAATAAGGCGAGATAATCCATTTTAATAAATTTAAGATTCAATAAAACTACAACCCGATCCGTCACATAGTGCATAGCTTACCGAGCCAGAATCATTATCGCTGCCAGGAACAAGTCTTAGCTGAAATCCGTCAGTATTGCCACAGTCCCTGACTATTTCCACTGAACTGATACTCTCACTTCCGGGATAGCTACTGCCCATGGTGGGATAGCAAACATCAGCCTCTAACACATTCTCGAGAAAATTAGCAGCCGAACCTGCACAACAAACCGATGCAGTCGCCTGGATGCTTCTGGCCGTTGATTTAAAAGCCGCATCGCTCGCTTTTCTTCGAGACTCGTTCATCGAAGTAAGCGCGATCGTCGACAAAACACCTATGATGGCAATAACCACTAAAAGTTCAATCAAAGTAAAACCATTATTTTCCGAAATCATTAATCTCATATTACCTGACAATGTTATTATATTAAAAATATTTCCTAAAAACTATACTACTCACTAGGAACGACTCTATTCAAAATCACACCCTTCTGCCGTGCATATCGCCCGAGAAAATTTTCCTGTGATATACGGCGAAGTCATAATCACTTTAAAATCAAATCCGTATTGTCCTCCACAAGCATCAACAACTTCTATACTTTTGACATAATCACTACTCGGATAATTGCCATACCCCCCAGTACTACAAACACTTTCTCCTGGAGTATTTTGTAACATCCCTCCATCCTCGCAGCAAAGTAGCATTGAGCCCACAGAAGCGGCCGCAGATGAGGCGAAAGAGGCATCGCTGGCCCTTGATCTTGCCCCGTCGAGCGATGACATCGCAAAGACATAAAACATAGTACTGACAACCGGGATTGCAACTAACATATTGATTAAAACAAACCCTTTATTTCTCTGTGCAGACATACGGATTGCATTTAAAAATTACAATCTAAATATAACACAAAATGAGGGAAAATAAAAAAACAGGCGAATTTCATCGCCCATTTCTTCATAATATCTAAGACACTAGAATGTACATCCACCTTCAGTACAATTAGCAGAAGCGATATTACTGTTAGAATTAGCATTAGCTATATCAACATCAAACAATCCATCAGTACAATCAGTGTTTACGGTTATAGTTCCGAATACATCCGCTGGCCAAGCTCCAGCCGTTCCTGAATCACAGACATCGCCAGGTATAGTAGTTGATATGGAAGCAGTCGAATCACTACAGCAAATTACCATTGAAGAAACTACACTAGAAGCACTGCTCTGGAAAGAAGCATCGTTAGCCTTTTTCCTGGCACTGTTAAGTGAAGTCATGGCAATCGTTGACAAAATACCAATGATAGCGATAACGACCAAGAGTTCGATAAGGGTAAAACCTTTAGAATTCATTTTCATTTTCTTCACCTCCCTTCAATAATTATTTGAATTTTAATATATATTTTGAAAGCTTATAATCTTTTATATCATTCTAACACACTTATTTTAATTTGAACATACTTACCTCGTAAGGAGCATTTTCAGGTCATTAGTATTGGTTGAATAAGTGTTAGCATCCTCAACGGAAACCTCCCCTTCTTTAACCAATTTTGCCAAAGAATTGTTAAGAGATACCATTCCCTCATCGGCGCTGGTATTGATAACCAGATCCAGCTGATGTATCTTATTCTCCCTAATCAAATTTCTGACTGCCGAATTAGCTTTCATAATTTCCACCGACGGAACCCGACCTCCCCCGATACGAGGAATAAGCCTTTGAGAAATTACACCGAGCAAATTTCCTGAAAGCTGCGCCCTGATCTGATTCTGCTGACTAGCGGGAAAACTGTCGATAATACGATCGATTGTCTGCGCTGCACTGTTAGTATGCAAAGTCGCAAACACCAGATGCCCCGTTTCTGCCGCGGTTATCGCCGTGCTGATTGTCTCCCAATCACGAAGCTCACCTACCAAAATCACATCCGCATCTTCTCGAAAGATTGCCCGAAGTGCGTGCTGAAAAGACTTCGTATCCGTACAAACTTCTCTCTGATCAACAATGCAACGGTTCTGTGTATATATATACTCGATAGGATCTTCAATCGTAATAATATGCTGATATTTCTCAGAATTAATCCTGTCTATAAGGGCCGCAAGTGTCGTAGACTTTCCATGCCCGGAAGGGCCGGTAACAAGGACGAAACCTTGAGAAGGTTTCGTAAAGTCATAAATAGAGCTAGGCATTCCGAGCTCCTCCAGCGTCTTTATTCTTGAAGAAATAAGCCTGAAAGCTGCACTCACATTACCCCTTTGAAAAAACATATTGACTCTGAATCTGGTTCCACTTTCCAACTCATACGAAAGATCCAGCTCTTGCTCTTCATAAAACTGCTGCTTCCTTTTCTCGTTTAAAATTGAAGTGATCAATTCTTCAGTGTCCTTTGCAGACAAAATACTTTTTCCATTCAAAGGAACCAGCCGGCCATCAATCCTCAAGGTCGGATATCTTCCCACCGAGATATGAAGGTCCGAAGCATTTTCTTCTGCCGTGGTAGATAGAAGCCCTTCCATTTCCTGCTTAGAGTTTATACCGGACATAATTTTATTCTTACTTGTTCAAAATATCCTCAATCTTGCTAACAACCTCTGAAGGTGTAAAGTGTGCCTTGACGATATAATCGTCAGCTCCAGATTTTAACCCCCTCTCCACGCTTTCTTTCTGCCCCAAATTAGTAAGCATTACTATAGGAGTGTTGTTAAATTTTTCATTACCTCTGAGATTCTGCAAAACTGCAAAACCGTCCATCTTCGGCATAACAACATCCAAAAGAATGATGTCCGGCATGACCTTATCAGCGAGCTCAAGACCATTCTCCCCATCTGGAGCGACATGCACAGAACACCCCTCCTCCTCCAGCTTGATCTTATACATATCCGAAATATATGAATCATCCTCAACTATCAATATTTTATTTTTCTTTGGATCCATTTTTATAAATTAGCTTATAAAATTATTCTTCAGTAACTCTCATAACTTCTTCAATCGAGGTCATTCCCAGCAAGGCCTTAATAATTCCATCCTGCTTCATCGTAATCATGCCCTGTCTCTTTGTTTCTTCTTCTATGTCATTGTCTGTCACTTTCGCGTGGATTACCTTTTCCATTTCCGGCGTCATCGAAAGAACCTCGTATATTCCAACTCTTCCGATTGATCCAGAATTTTTACATTCTTTACAACCCTTGCCTCTATAAAATTTGAGCCCTTTACTGATATCCACATCGTTTCGCTGCTCTTCTGGGATAAACTTTATTTCTTCTTCTACGCTTGCAAGGATTTCCGGTGGAACCTGAATTTCCTCCTTACAATAAGGACAGATTCTTCTAACAAGCCTCTGTGCGATAGCGATATTGAGCGCGGAACCGATAAGAAAAGACTCGATTCCCATATCAACCAACCGAGGGATGACACCCACGGAATTGTTTGTGTGCAAAGTTGAAAGCACAAGATGTCCCGTGAGAGCGGCATGCATCGCCAATTCCGCTGTCTCTTTATCACGGATCTCACCCACCATCACAATATCCGGATCCTGTCTCAATATTGACCTTAGCCCGGACGCGAAGGTATATCCGATTTCCGGCTTGACCTGACTCTGATTTATCCCTTCCAGATAATATTCCACCGGGTCCTCAAGAGTCACAACATTGACTCCCTCCTTGTTTAACAATTTCAGAATAGCATAAAGAGTGGTTGATTTTCCACTTCCCGTAGGTCCTGTAATTAAAATTATTCCGAAAGGTTTTTTTATATTTTCTTTAACGATATTGAGCGCTTTAAGCCTTATCCCCAAACTTTCCAAGTTGGCAATTTCAGAGGATGTGTCCAAGATTCTCATAACCACCTTCTCACCATTCACGGTGGGAAAAGTAGAAACACGAAGATCAACACTTTTTCCCAATCCACTATGATCAGAAAGATTAAAACGGAATCTACCATCCTGAGGTTTGCGAGTCTCATCTATCTTTAAATTGGAAAGGATTTTAATTCTAGAGACAACTGCCGGACCAAGTTTCTTAGGCAAAATAAGACTGTCATGCAGCTCACCATCCAGACGATACCGCACCCTTAAATCCTTCTCAGAAGATTCGATATGTATATCACTCGCCTTTCCCTCAACTGCGTGAGAAATAATGATATCAACAACCTTACTGACCGGCGCCTCCTCGGTTATCCTTTGTGTTTCTTTATCCTTGTCTTTATCCCCTCTTTCCTCTTTGTGCTCGATCCTCTTATCTACTGTTTCCAATACATTTTTAAGTTCATCTCCGAAAGTTTTATATTGTTTGGTAATCGTATTAAAACTTCCCTTCGAGATGAGGTATATCTTAGTACTAATGCCGTGCCTTATGGAAATAAATTTAAGAGCATCTAAGGCGTCAAAATTATCAGGATTCACCATTCCAACTTTTAAAAGATTGTTGTCATATTCGAAAGGGACGAATTTATAAAACATGACGGCCTTTTCAGGAATAACTCTAAGTACCGCTTCGTCTATAACCTTTTCTTTCAAAGACACATAAGGAATACGCAAAAAATCGGCCTTGATTTTCGTGGCCTCCTCTTCCTTCAGTATCTTGTCGTTCACCAGAATTTCAAAAATATTCGCCTTGGTTTTTTGCGCCTTCTCATAAGCGGCATCGATATTCTGCTTTTTATCTATAGAACAAGACAAAAGATAATCATATACCTTTTTCAGTTCCTGATCATCCATAAGCTTTAAAAAAAATCAAATGAATTATTTATCCTCAAACCCGTAGAGAGCCAATCCGACAGCTACTGCGTAATGAGGAGCTATCTTCTCTAGCTTATCATCGAGTATTTTATTATAAGAAATCATCTTAAAAGGATTTCCCATCTCTACCGGAATCTTAAGCTCATTGGCAATATATTCGCCGAGTCCCGGCATAAGAGATGATCCTCCGGTCAGAACTACACCATTAATTTTTTTACCGTTAGTCCTCATATAAGCCTCTTCATTCTTCTTCACCTCGGAAACGACAATGCTCAAAATCGGCGATATAACCTCATAGACTTTCTTGTCGGTAGCCGAAGGACTGATTCCGATTTCTTTTTTGAGAACATCCGCTCTCTTTTCATTAACTCCAAAACTGTGACTGATGACTTTTGTAAATTCCTCCCCCCCGACACTGGAAATACTATGACTTTCGGTTACGAGTCCGTCATCGATTATAGTTATACTGGTCATCTTATAACCGAGGTCAATAACCACAAAAACTCCCTCTTTTTTCCCAACCAAAGACCTGGCAAGAGAAAAAGACTCTGTCTCAAGAGCTATCAAATCAAGATTGAACTCATTCGCAATCTTCATATATTTTGCGGAAATCTCTTTCGGAATAGCAATCAAAAGAACTCTCGTCTTTTCACCCCCACTCGACGACATCGGCGCAGCTTTTCTTTCCTCTTTCTTGCCAGCGTGCTTGCCGCTTTTTAGGACAATTTTATCTTTACCACTTCCAGAAATAACACTCCACCCAAAAACAACCTCATCAACAGAGATGGGAATGTATTGCCTTGCCTCATAATTCACAGCATTCTCAATCTGATCTTCCGGCATTTTAGGAAGCGTGATTATTGAAGAAAAAGTAGAGGATGCCGGAACTGACATAGCCACCTTGTTGTTTGCCACACCGGCACTTTCGATTATAGTCTGCATACTTTCCGTCGTATCCTGATCAAGCGCCTGGATATTCCTCTTTGTAATAGAACCGTCAGGATTGATTTTTTTCTCTGCCTCTAAGGAGACATAATTTTTGAGTGTCACACGGTCATTTTCATATGCAAGATGGACCACCTTGATACCAGTAGTTCCCAAGTCTATTCCAAAGAAAGAAGCGGATTTTTTACTCAATTGAAACATTGTTTTAATTTTATTTTTTGCTCCTTTTGTCTTATTCTTCTCTAACTTCAACCTTAGTAGAGGAACCTTTTTCAATCTTAGGCATCCTGATTGTGAGTATTCCGTTCTTCATTGAAGCCTCCACTCCGTCCGTTCTGATATCACACGGCAAAATAACCGACCTTGAAAAACTTCCCCAAAAACATTCTTGATAATAATAATTGTCATCCACGATTTCCTCACTGTTCTGCCTGACCCCTTTGATAGTCACCATATCGTTAGTAACCGTCAAATCCAGATCTTCCGGCCTTATACCGCCGATGATTGATTTCACGACTATTGCATCCTCGGTCTGATAGACATCGATTGCCAACTGACCATCGTCTTCAGCTACGCCTTCGTCCATCCATTCTTCCTGAACACCTTCTTCTGTCATGCCGACAGACTCGTCCCGTTCGACATTCTCGATACCGATCGGCTTCGCTTCTTCACGACCTTCTGATTCTTTCAACTGATCCTCCTCGCTGCCGCCTACTATCTTGTCAAGGAAAGATTTTTTTTGTTTCATCATATTTTTCTTTTTATTTAATGAATTATCAAAAACACAAAGACAAACCTAAGAAAGGTTCGCCTATGAAGTTTGTATCACTATGGAAAGCATTATGAATTTCAGTTATATTTATTTTTCCGAACTTGCTACTCGTATATTATAACATCTTTAAAAATTACAACAAGGATTTTATTTTTTCTTCCACCTTCCCGAGCCTGTCCTTGCTATCTGTGAGTTTGGTTTTTTCCTGTTCAATGATTTTTGCAGGCGCCTTCGCCACGAAAGTCTCATTCTCCAGTTTTGCTTCCAGATTTTTTACGAATTTTTCCAGATTTTCTTTTTCTTTCAAAAGATTTTGCCTTTCTTTTTCCCTATCAACTAATCCCTCGAGAGAAACAAAAATCTCTACGCCTGGCAAAACCGCCATCGCCATGTCATCACTTTTTTCAAATTTATCCACCATCTCCAATTCTTCTATTCTTCCTAAAAATTTGATAATCTCCGCTTGCGATTCGATCAAATCCTTTTTGTCTATCGACACAATCACCGCCTTCAATTTTTTCACCGGCTCTATTTTATATTCCGCACGGATGTTACGGATTGAAGTAATCATGTTTTTTATGAGTTCAAAATCTCCCCTGATTGCTGCATCCTCTTCTGAACATCCAACTATCCTTACTGTTCTATACTCATCGATGTTCATTTTCACAGACACACTACTTTCCGGCCATTTTTCTATCATTATCAGATTGTCAAAACCAAAATTCTTCCAAATCTCCTCAGTAACAAACGGCGCAAACGGATGCAAAACTATAAGCAGTCTTTCTAATGCGTAAAGCAATATCTCATCCTTATCGCCTTCTACTTTGGCAATTTCAAGATACCAGTCCGCCAACTTGCTCCAGGCAAAATCATATATATCCTCCCCTGCCAAAGAGAACCTGAAATTTTCAAGGTTGTTACCAACACTCGCGACAAGAATATCTATCTCACCCAATATCCACTCATCCGCCAAAGTTTTAGCCTCCGGTCGCTTTTCTATCTGTCCCACTTCTTTCACACTCATCAAAATATATCTCGAAATATTCCATAATTTGTTCACAAAATTACGATAGTTCTCGATTTTCTCTTCATAGACCTTCAAATCATTCCCAGGTGCCGAACCGACGATGAGACTCAAACGAAGCGCATCCGTGCCGTATTTCTCAATCATTTCCAAAGGATCAATTCCATTCCCGAGCGATTTGCTCATCTTGCGACCTTCTTTGTCACGAAGCATTCCATGCAAATAGACATTTTCAAAAGGAATCTCGCCAACTACATAGGTCGTCATCAAAATCATTCTTGCTACCCACAAAGGCAAAATATCATACCCCGTCTCCATCACGCTGGTCGGATGAAACTTCGCAAGATCCGGACTGCTTTTCATCCACTCCTCAAAAGTATTATATTTCGTAAAATCCTTGTCCATTAAAGTAGAAAAGGTCCACATCCCCGAAGAAAACCAAGTGTCGAAGGTATCGGAATCTTGTTTTATGTTTTCACTTTTACACTTTGGACAAGCTTCTTCATCTTTTTTATTCAATATTATTTCTCCGCAATCCTCGCAATACCAAACCGGAACCCTGTGCCCGAACCAAAGCTGACGAGAAATACACCAATCCCGCAAATTTTCCACCCAACTGAAATATGCTTTCTCAAACCTCTCTGGAATTATTTTTACTTCCCTTTCTCGAACAACCTGAAGCATCACCTCTTTGAGAGACTTGTCTTGAAAATATTTATTGCCTTCCTTAGTTATTTTTTTATTCACATCAATAAACCACTGAAGCGAAGGCAATGGCTCAATGGTCGCATCGCAACGATAACAGATACTCAAGTTCTGATCGACTTCTTCCTCTTTTTCCATAAGTCCGTTGTCGCGGAAATACTGTGCAATTTTCTCTCTTGCCTCGACCGTCGTAAGTCCTTCGTAATCTTCACCCGCCTCCGCCGTCATTCTGCCATCCTCACCAATCACTTTTATGACAGGCAGATCATTTTCATGCGCCATCTGAAAATCAACCATGCTATGTGCAGGAGTCACACCAAGCGCGCCCGTTCCAAAAGTCATATCGACATTCCTGTCGGCAATAATTTTAATTTCATGCTCACCGTTTCCCAAATTGATTTTATATATTTTACCGACAAATTCCTTATATTTCTCATCTTTCGGATTCACCGCCACCGCCACATCCCCCAATTTCGTTTCCGGTCTAGTGGTTGCAATTGTGATTGGAAAATCTTTACTATATCGGAAAAAATAGAATTTTCCTTTAGTTTCCTGATGCTCCACCTCATCATCGGCAAGTGTCGATTCGCACCTCGGGCACCAATTAACAATTCTATCCCCGCGATAGATAAGGCCATCTTTATACATCATCTCAAAAACCTCTTTCACAACTTCTGACAGCCCTTCATCCAGTGTATATCTCTCGCGCGACCAATCACAGGATGACCCCATCTTGCGCACTTGGTTACGAATCGTATCCTGCGACCCCTCAACATACTCATGGACCCTCTCCAAAAATTTCTCCCGCCCCAAATCATATTTAGTCTTGCCTTCCTCTGCGATAATCTTTTCTACTTTTGTCTGTGTAGCGATAGAAGCATGATCAGTCCCCGGCAACCATAAGGTCTGTTTTTGCTTCAATCGATTAAATCGAACCATCAGGTCCTGATAAGCCAACATCGAAGCATGCCCCAGATGCAAAATCCCCGTCGCATTTGGCGGCGGCATAGAAATCACAAATTTATCAGGCGTTTTCCCCTCCCCCGCGCACGGCAGATTATCAGGATTAAAAAATCCGGAATCCTCCCAAATTTTATAAACTTTATCTTCTACTTCTCTAGCGTCATACGCTTTCGGAATTTCTTTTTTCATTAATCTATTTTTAATATCTATTTATCAAAAGTCTCGCAAAAAAGACAGGTCTTCTTTATATCCCTATTAATCTCGAAATAATTTGGTATAAGCGACATAGCAGGATAATAATACTGATATTGTTCGGCCCCTGAAAGTCCATTGCAGGAAGAAAAATCTGCATTTTGTAGGGCCATTTGATAGCTACAATTTATTTTTGATTTTTCACTTAGTTCATTACAAAAAGAGACATCTTTTCTTTGGATAACTATGCATAAATAACAATCATCTTTGTCATAAGCGCCGCTGTCTTCAATTTTGTCACATACAGACAAATCGTCTGTCCTGGAAGCTACACGATATAACGAGAATTTCTATATTTTTTTCAATTGATTCCTCACAGTAGCTTATATCGCCAGTAACAGCACCGGGGCATTTATTTTTTATATTATCAAGGTCAGTCTCATCCCAAAAAAATTCGCCTTTCTCGATTTGACGACACGCTGAGAATTCCTTTGTGAAATCATTTGAGCACCACTCCCCGAAATAATCATAATCAATCTTCTGACAAATTTCAGAATCATTTTTTGATAAAGCAAGATTTAAATAACAAGTTACTTTTGTTTCAGCAGTACTAATTTCCTCATAAAGCGAGCTATCCTTTTTCTGCGTAACAACAGAGGAATTAAGATGAGAGTGGCATTTTTCTCATTGTCTCTTCTGGCGATATTAGAGCTAAAATCTAGCTTATTTTCAGCCTGTTTTTGTTCATCGATACCGGTCTTGAACTCCATATTTTTGTTTTGATATATAAACATTAGCTAAATTCATCCTAACACACACTTTCTACTTAGAAAAGAGGTTTATAGAACGATTTTAAAAACAGCCCAAAATACTTGACTGCTTTAAGATAAAATGCCATAATGCAAAGTTATAATAAAAATAAACAAAAAACGACGGAGGTGAAAAGATTAAAGATATAATAAGCACCATCGCTTCTAAACATTTTTACATATTCTTAGTAGTGATGCTAGCGATAATATTCCTAATATTAGGATATGCCGCCATAAAAGGCGGAGAGGGGATATTATCAATAGGAAATCTCAATCAGACAGATGGTCCAAAATTGGTCCGAACAAACCCCCTAAGAGTTCGCTCTTGGGGTTCTTTTTATTTTACGAGAAATATTATCACCCTAAAACAATACATTTTATTCTTGATACATAGTCTGCATCCATCTTGGAGTGGTACAATTTATCACGCGCTGCCATCCAATGTAAAATATGTGCAGACTAAAATGTACTATTCCACTTCCGAATGGCTACCCCTGTTTGTTGATTTTATAGACACTATCCGGATCCAAAATATAAGTCCAATCGGAAACCTTCTCGTCCCAACAGAGTAGATTCATTATCTTCCCTCCAACTCCGTTATCGCCCCAAGACTCCAATTCCCAACAGGCATTTTCCCTGAGAACGCGAATGTAGCTTGAAGTAGCAAAAGAATCTAAGGTTTTTTAATCAACATCGACAATATCTTCCCATTTCAGATGTCCACAGCTTCTGAATATCGAAAGACTGAGAATCAACCTCTTGAATCTCTTGCAATTCGCATATTTAACCACATAGGCATTAACACCACCCCCGTTGTCTTATATGACAGTTCTTCTATCTACTATATTTATTTTACCACCAACAAACCGAGGGTTAATCTTAATCATTTAAAAGAACTGACCTCGAAATAATCAATAATCTATCTTGCTAACATATAAATTTGTAAACACCCTAAAAAAAAGAAGCAAAGACGATCCTCAGGGAAAATATAGCGCGTCTCCGAGAATTGAGAGTGTGGTCTTAAGGCCCGGTCCTGATAGTTTTTAAGTCTCACGAAACAAAAACTCTCATCACAATATTCTTTTATTATAGAAACTTTTTCATCCTGAAATCGAACCAAAAAGAACCGATGGAAACACGGTTCCTGTATAAAGATTCAGTATGGAAGTATTACCTTTCAGATACTTAAAGCCGGATCTCAATAAAAATAAAAAACGGTCCTTACTGCACATGAGTTATTCCAAATGCACATCCTTCTCAAAGCTTTCTATCTTCTTTAGTAGTTTCGGATATTTTTTCAAGTCCGGATCTTTTTCTAAGACTATTTGCGCCTCTTCCCGCGTTGCTTGGATAAGTTCAGAATCGGAAAGCGAGGCCATTGCAAGATCCGGCAGCCCCGACTGACGGACACCCACTAACTCCCCCGGACCGCGAAGCTCGAGATCTTTTTGAGCAAGATCAAAACCATTATCACTTTCTATGAGAGCTTTCAATCTTCTATGTGTCTTGCTGGAAGTCGAATCCGTGAAAAGAAAACAATATGACTGATATTCGCCCCGACCGACACGACCGCGAAATTGATGAAGCTGTGCCAGCCCGAAACGATCCGCCCCCTCGATAAGCATCACGGTCGCATTAGGAATATCAATACCAACTTCCACTACCGAAGTGGAAACTAAAATATTAATTCGATTTTCTGCGAATTTTTTCATCATATCCTCCTTTTCCTTCGGCTTCATCTTGCCGTGCAGAAGTCCGATCTGAAAATCTGGATATATTTCTTTGCTCAACCTTTCGAATTCCTCCGTCGCCGATTTCACTTCCAAAATATCCGACTCCTCAATGAGAGGACAAATCACAAACACCTGCCTGCCCGATTTGATTTCATCCCGGATAAAATCATAAGTATTATCACGATTGCCCGATGCTACCAGTTTAGTGATAATTTTTTGTCTGCCCTTCGGCATCTCATTCAAGACTGACAAATCCAGATCGCCATAAACAGTGAGTGCCAAAGTCCGCGGAATCGGCGTTGCTGTCATCGACAACAGATGTGGCACCGTCATCTTGAGCACGTCCTCTACATCTGCAATCTCATTTTGTGTCTGCGCCCGCTGCTCAATACCGAAACGGTGCTGTTCGTCCACCACCGAAAGCGCAAGATTTTTAAAACTCACCTTTTCCTGAATAAGCGCATGCGTACCGATAACCAGGTCAACCTCACCTTTCTTTATGATGGATAATATTTTTTCTTTAGTCAGGTCATTCTCTTCTCTACCGTCAAAAAATCTGCTCTCACTTCCGGTAAGCAGCGCAATTCTGATATTAGTTCCACTGAATCTTTTAATGCTCTCCGCAAAGTGCTGTCTCGCCAAGATTTCCGTCGGCGCCATAATAAGCGCCTGATATCCGGAACGGACCACCGCCAAGACCGCCAAAAGCGCCACCAAAGTTTTTCCCGAACCTACATCGCCCTCCAGAAGGCGATTCATCGGGCTGTCTTTTTCCATATCTTTGATAATTTTCCAGATTGCAATCTTTTGTCCATCTGTCAGCTTGAACGGCAGCTTTTCTAAAAAATATTTGATCTCCGCTTCCAACCCTTTGCTATATTTTATTTCCACCGCTTTTTGTCCCTGCCACTTCTGCCTCTGTCTCTGCATATAAAGTTGCACCAAAAAAAGCTCATCAAAAGCGAGCCTCCGTTTAGCAAGCTTTGCCCCTGTCGTATCTTCCGGAAAATGAATCTGACGGATCGCCTCGTGCATATCAAGCAGATCCTGTTTTTCCAAAACCTCCGCAGGCAAAAATTCTTCTATACTGTCCGTCAGCCACATAAGCGGTTTTATATGCGCCCTGAGCCACTTCGAGGATACCCCCTCTGTCTCGTGATAGACCGGCACTAACCGCCCCGTATGCAGTCCGCTCTTGCCCAATACTTCGTAAGCCGGGCTGGAAAGCTGCAACCCCTCCTTGGCAAAAGCTACTTTCCCACTCAGACTGACACTCATCCCTGCCTTGAGATTATTAGTTATAAAAGGCTGATTGAACCATATCACTTGTATCGCTCCCGAATCATCCTCGACCACCGCCTCCGTCAGCGTCATCCGTCTCCGCCTCGTCCTCACATTCCTAATCTCCACGATCTCCCCTTTCACGCTCACCACTTCGCCCACTCCGACATCACTGATATTGCGAAAATCGGAAAAGTCGTCATATCGGAAAGGAAAATGAAAAATCAGATCCCCTGCCGTCTTGATTCCTAATTTCTTAAGACACAAGACATACCTCGGACCTATATGCGGAAGTTTTTCAATTGAAGTTTTGAGAGTCGTCATAATTTAAGATGCTATTATATCACTATGTGAAATCTATCATTTGTTATTAATTGTAGCAAAACCGCCGCCTGCCCACAAATAAAAAATCGCCGACCCCATTTCGAAATCGACAACCGTCATCCTATCCCCATATTACCTTTTCTTTTCTTTCTTATTGTCTTTATCGCCTCCTTTATTATGAAAATAAGGGGTTTTTTTGTAAAAATACCTTCCTCTTTTATTTTTTTATCCTTTATAACCTCTTTTAAGATAAAGTTAAAAGAAGTTATTTGAGAAAAGGTATTCCGGTCCTCTTTTTTGTTCAATATCCTCCTCAAGATACTCAAAAACCAAGAAAAGAAGATTTTCCTATCTCCATCTCTTGCATATCCATAAATATCGGAGGGAATTTTTCTAATATCCAAGAAATATAGGTTTAGCCTTACAGGGGTTTCTTTGATTAACACAAAGAATTTAGCTATGGTTTCTTTTATGATAGAAAAAACCATAAACAGATCTTCTCTCAGGGTACTTGGTTTTTGAAGATCAAGGATAAACCCCCGAAGAAATTCTACGCTTTTCTCTCTTCTCTTGAGAATAACCTTACTTTCCTCACTGAAGAAGTCTTTACCTCTTAACTCATCAAATCTATTGATTAATAAAGGAATCGCCTCCTTATTACACCTCCTTATCTTTTTCGTTTCATTTTTACCTGCCTCCTTCGCCAGGATGTCCATATCTACTTCAAAAAGAGCTAAGTATTTCTGTCTTCCAAGCAAAAGAGCATTTGGTTCCGGTTTACCCTTATATACCCAGATCATAAAAACGACAAAAGACAGAACCATAAAGAAATATACAGTGGTAGCAATTGATAGAGAGCATGTCAGAATAGTGACAAATCTCTCATCTTGCATCAGCTCAACTAAAGATATATATGCCATATCCTATCATCTCCTATTTCCTATTTTTTATTAATGAGCCTATATATATAAATGAATAACAATAAAAAGCCAGCTTGTCAATCATAGATAAGATTCTTATACTAATCAGCTATCACGAATTCTACGCTCTGACCTGTATACACACCATCGTCAGAAGACTCAGTAATTTCAATTTGATGACTGCCGCCGGTAGATACACTAAAAGGAACATAGAAATCATAGGATCCGCTATTCTCCACTCCTAGCTTCTGCCAAACGATCCCTCTCGAAGTACAGCTTTTGCAATTATTATAGATTTTTATATCAACAAGGTTCTCGGAATTGATCGGAGTCCATGTTATTTGATAATTTCTGCCACAGACAAAAAGCTTCTGCTTGCCATTAGGAAAAATTATTTCTATCATCTGATCAGGAAAATCAAAACTGTTTATGACGCTATCATAGTCCTTCTGGTCATCTTCCGACACGGAATTGACTTGATGAAATATATAAGTCTTACCGTCTTTATAGAAATACTGCATTCCATAAAAAGCGCCGTCGAGTCTTTCTCCTTTCATACCCGCTATTTCAACAACTTCACCCGTTCGTAAACCAAATGAACTCTTATCAAAATCTATCAGATCATCTATCTGCTTATTTGATATCTGTAAGACAAAAACTGCTCCCTGAACATCAGTTTTAAATAAAAGTACTTCTTGTATTATTTCTGCGCCAACATAAAAGTTATCTCCCCCAGATATTGCAGGAGTAAATACATTAGAGGTTGCCTCCCATTCTTCCGGATATTTGAATTCAAAACCATATTCCTTATCCTGATAAGTCCTCCAGTCTGCTAGCTGCAATGTCTTATCTGTTAAGTCATTATATGAACTCCCATCTTCATTCGCTCGTGCTATCCATTCATAACAGTCATCTTTGCTAGTAAAAAATTTTTCGTTGTACTCTTCGCAATTCTCCGTAATCGTAACTTCTCCCGTACTTATATTGATCGTCTTATCCAATCCAGATTCAGCCCTGAAATCCGCCTCGTAACTTATCGTCTTATCATCCTGCGACCAAACAAAATTCATGCCCCCGCCACCAGTCAAAAAACGAACTTGCCATTCTGGTTCTTCTCCGATACAAGCAGATGCAGAAGGGATTATGCCCGCCCTATCCTCAGAAGCACAAAAAGAATCTGTGATTACCAGCTCATATATACCGATCCAAGGCTGAGGTATATCGCCTGCAAGTCCATAAGTCGAAAAAACCATCTTCTGTCTATCGTTTGACACGGCAATTTGGTTAAAACTATTGCCCACATATTTCGCATCAGTTGTCATGAAAGTCTCGGAATCATATGCCAGACCGGATTGCTCCAAATAAGCTTGAACTTCATCGATGGTAAGAATTACCTCCTTGGTCTTAGTATTCACGATTGATTTTTCATCAGATGCTTTTTCAACCTCCGGCAGACTACTCATCAACTCTTCAGAGGCAATGTCAGCAGTATCAACCTCTGAATTTTTCACGGCAAAAAGATTGATTCCCAATACCGTTCCTATTCCAACGATAAAGATAAGTTCCACAATCAGGACTAAAGTGTCAGATAGCACAGGATATTTTTTCATTTTTATTTATTACTTTTTATAAAGATATCTGGAGTGAAAGATTTATTTTTTATCTCCTTTTATAGCCTTAGGAAAAAAATCAAATATATCGCTCGCGATGAGAGACTCGCCGAACTTCTTCGCCGCCAGGTCGCCAGCCGTTCCGTTTATGAAACACGCCCAGCGCGCCGCTTCCAAAGGTTCGACACCGCGTGCCAAAAGAGCCCCGCATACTCCCGCAAGAGTATCGCCAAACCCGCCTTTGCTCATGAAAGGATTCCCTGTGCGATTAAGAATTGTTTTTTCACCGTCGGAAATCACATCAACATTGCCTTTCAAGACTACGACCGCCCCAAACTTTTCAGCGCACGCCCTCACTTTTTCTTCCCGCTCCTCGACGCTGTTCCCAACTTTCTCTCCGGTCAAAGCTTCAAGTTCTGGAACATTCGGAGTTAGGACTACTTTCTTACCTTTCAAGATTTCCTCGTACCCCGCAACAGCTCGGACTGCTTCCGCGTCGATTATCATCGGCAATTCTATTTTGGAGATCACTGCCCGGATCGCCCGATGCGATTCTTCAGACCTATCCAGTCCCCCACCAATCACCAATGAATGGAATTTCGAAGAGAGTCCAAAAACTTCATCCGCATTATTTTTTAGAAGTCCATCTTCCAACGGATGCGTGATCATATCCGGCAAAAAATTCGCGACAATATCCATTGCCCGCCTGTGTCCCACGACAGATATCAGATCCGCACCGCACCTGAGCGCCGACATCGCATTAAAGATCGGCGAACCAGAATACATCCGGCTTCCCGCCACGATCAGCACATTCCCGAAATCACCCTTATGTGCCCATTTCCCCCTTTTGAGATAAATAGTTTTTAGGTTCATACACAAAAAAGAATTGATTAAATATTCTTATTTGAAATCGTAAGAAATCATCCCGACCTGATCGTTGCCGTTCATGTTCCTAAGAGGAATATACAGAGACAGCACTCTCTTCACCTCATCGGAATTGTCAGGCTCGCCATAAACCAAAACGAAGACCTTCCTAAGTTTTCCTATTCCTGAAGTCTTCTTTGCAAGATAGAAAAGCGTCCCTTCCATGCCGGATGCTTTCTTGCCGAAGTTGCGCGTCAGAGAAACGGCGCCTTTATATCGCCTTCCTCTGGCATCAAGATTAGCATGATTATTTTCTTCAATAGGATAACCATAGACAAAGAAACTGGAAAACTCCTCCCAAAAATATTTCTTATTCCTATTTCCCTTTGATATAGTAATACCGGAAGCGTCCATTAGATAACTTCTTCTCGCGTAAGGAAAAAATTTATTAACCGCCATCGCCAAAACTACTCCTGCAGCCAGCACTACCCAAAAAGACAAATATTGACCCATGAGGCTCGGATCAAATTTTCCATCCGCTATAGCATAGATAAAACCCGATACGGCACCAGCGGGTAGCAAGAATAGGAATATTTTTAATATCGCACCATTCCTTGCCCTCTTTTCCCCACATGTTATCTCGTAAAACAGTTCTGCATTTTCCATATCTTATCTTTATTATTATATTTTTGTCATTCCGGACTTGATCCGGAATCT
>JAQUYG010000006.1:0-7723 GCA_028691985.1 Minisyncoccota bacterium | reverse complement strand
ATCTCATCGGTCAGAAGCTCGATTTCATATATAAGCCCTAAGTGGTCAAAATCGACTCCCAAATCACTGCGGATCAGACCTCTCAAAGAGACGCTTTTTATTATATCTTCATTAACCCCTGCCTCTTCCGCCGCCTCTCTGAAAAGCGCATTGTAACAAGTCTTCTCAAGGCTATCCTCGACTACATCACAATCATCAACATGTCCGCCGATGAGTCCTTTCTTGCCGATCAATCTCAGCTCGCTCCCACCCTGTTCGCGCAATGTGAAAAAATATTTATCCTCAAATCTGACCAGGATATATGGTATCGGATGCCTGCGTGTCGGATGATATTCCAAAAGACTTCTCTTCTCCACCCCGAAAGGCAGATCAAAAATCTCGGTATTTCCTGAGAAAACCTTCTCGATGCCATCCAGATCGACTTCCTCGAAATAGATCGTATTGTCTTTCATCGAAGACTTGATGCTTTCCAGATATCCAGCCTTCTCCCTGTCTAACTTATCCCATTCTTCGGACCCGAATTCGAAACTATCTCTTTCCGAAAGGATTTCCTCCAATTTTTCATCCGCCATATTTTCAAGCTTATTTTTATATTCACATTCTAGCAGAAAACCCCGGAAACAAAAACAGGCCACGCGCCTGTCTTTTTGAAAATTATTATTTCCATCATTCCGCCTATGTTTTTGTCACTCCGAAATCTATCCAGAATCTACGCCACAAGATTTTTATCCCCGCTACATGAAAGCGGAGATATTGTATCCGTTTTCCAGAAACCCGATGGCTTTCTTGAGCTCATATTGACTGATGTCTTCGTTCCACGACTCGTGATCAGGAATTTCCTCGTCAGCCACATACTGCTCTAAAAAAGGCAAGGCGCGCTTGTCCCCCAACTGCCCCAGCGCCCATATAGCATTATTCTTCCCGTAATCCGTCGATTCATCGGCGACTTGCGCCATCAAAGCATCCACGCATTCTCCACCATATCTCCCCTCAGCCGCATCGCAGCGAGTCCGAACACCATAACCGATCTGCGTGCACGTGACCAGAAATACGAAGAGAAAAAACAGCACCGAAACGCCCAGTAAATATTCAATAAGATTCCTATCTATTTTCTTAAGAATTTCCATATTTTTTAGATTTAAGATTTATCCTTATATGTGAATATGCTCTCGATCGGCTCTCCGAATTCTTCCGCCAGCTTGAAAGCCAACTCTAATGACGGGACATATTTATTCTTCTCGATCGAGATGATCGTCTGGCGCGTGACACCGGTACTGTCCGCCAGTTCCTCCTGAGTCATATCGCGCATCGCGCGCAATACCTTGATCTTGTTGTCTATTATCTTATTCATATCTTTTGCTTATGTATCTATAAGAAAGAGAATAAAGTGCCAGATTAAAAAGAGCTATATAGCTCAGCAACACTCCCAACATCTCATATCCTGCTTCACCGGTCTGTCGCCCTGTCCCTATGAATATGAGCGAAGGGAAAGTGATGACAATCGTCGATATCGCATAAGTAAGCCGGGACGCCTGACCGCCTATGCTCTGCGTCCGCTCATCCGCCAAGACCTCCTTAGTCTTTCCGCGTACCAGCAGAATAAATAGCACGCCTATTGAACTCCCCGCCAAGGCCAACACCATGTTCTTGTAGACTACTGCAAGAAATACCGTCACGAAGACAAATAACATCGCCGACACCCTCATCGTTTTGAATTGTCGCTGATTCATATTTATAAAGTTAAGTTTATATTACTTATTGTAAAGTATACTTTACATTATTCAAAACCTTCTTACCCACAAAACAAAAAACAGATCATAACCTGTCTTTATCTTGTGCTCTCAACAGGAATCGAACCTATATCGCGGGTTCCGGAAACCCGCGTTCTATCCGTTGAACTATGAGAGCGAATGCATCAATAAATAAATAAAAGTAGCAGATTTTAACCTGCGCTACGATTTCATATAAACCAGCACAGATTGAAGCCTGCTACTATCTAATTGTGTCCTCGGTAGGAATCGAACCTGCATTACGGGTTCCGCAAACCCGCGTTCTATCCGTTGAACTACGAGGACTAAAATCAATCCACCTGAAACCTCACTGACAATCAAAATCTCTCCTTCAAAAATTCATCCACTTTCTTATCAATCAATTCTTCCTCCGTAAGTTTCTTATCCTCTTTAAAATTGAAAAGTGTCTCTTCATGCACCTTTCCCGGCAAGAAATATTCCAAAAGCGCCTGCATATAAACCAAATCCTGCCCCTCAGGAAGATAAACTTCTCGAGTAGGAAAAATCGAATTTTTCATCTGCAACTTCACCACATCCAGCTCACCCTTCTTCACAATCTCAAAAGAACCAATCTCAGCGAACCTGTATAATCTACCACCTATAGAAATTCCGTCAATGTTTATTTCGTATTCAGTCTCCTTCGTCTCTTCTTTTAGCTCAAAAATTACCACTACTAGAAGTAGCAAAAAAGTAAGCGCCGAAATCCAACTCTCGCTTTTTATATTCCAGACAATCGCGATAAAAGACAAAAATGCACTAGCGTAATAGAGATATTTTTCCTCAGAAGACCTGAAAAAATCCCGCTCTCGCCATTTGAGAAAAGTTCCACCTTGTCCGCTCTCCGTACCAGGATTTTGCATCTCATCCACAGCCATCTCTGCTTTTTTATCTTCCGCGCCCGCTTTCCGCTTTTGTGCTGGAGTTTTAGACTTAGACTTGGCCACCACTCGTTTCTTCGGAACGGTTTTTGTTTTCTCATATTCAGCACCATCCTTGTCTTCGCTCTTTTTTGTTTTTTGTTCTTTCGTTGCCATATTTTGAAATATTATTTTTGCAATATCTTACACCTCTATTTTATCATTCTCACAGAATATGGCAAAAAGCTAATATTATACCGCTCGCGTCAACTACCCATCTTCATCTCCAACCTCTCCAAAATCATTTCTTTTTCATTTCCTTCCAGAATCTGCGGCTGAGCATAGTCGAAAATTTTTACCGGCACAAATTCTATATCAAGGATCTCAGCATCTCGAAAAGTTATCTTCGCCATCGCCCCCAAGCGCGTCTCTTCCGACCACATCTGATCGAACACGAAATTACCTAGGCTGTATATAATATAACCGTCTTTATATTTCTCAAAAGTCTCCACTACATGCGGATGATGCCCGATTACCAGATCCGCTCCTGCATCAATCGCCGCGCGTGCAAAATTTGTCTGCGAAGTATGCGAAGTGAGAACATATTCCGTCCCCGCATGCATCGATACAACAACTATGTCGACTTCTTTCTTGAGCGCCCCTACTTGCGCTTTCATCTTTTCCGTATCCATATAAGAAAGTCCGTAAAAATCGCCGTCTGTATTTTTATATTTGTCACGATTATATGTATAAGCCAGAAATCCGAACTTTACTCCTTTTGCTTCGATGATGACCGGTCTGTTAATATCATCCTCATTCACACCTGCACCGACATAGTTCATGCCTGCCCCGTCGAGATTCTCAATCGTGCTCTCCAACCCATCTGCACCGAAATTCATCATATGATTATTGGCAAGCGAAAGTACATCAAAACCAGCAAATTTCAGTCCCTCGACAGATTGCGGATCCGTTCTGAAAAAGAAAGAATCATCCGATACCAAGCTTCCTTCCAAAATCGTCGTCTCCAAATTACCGAAAGCGATGTCCGCCGAATTTGTAATGGTCGCAGTTTCCAAAAATGGATACTTCCAATCGCCACGCATAATCATCCGCCGTTCAACCTCCCGAGAGAGCATAATATCCCCCACCGCCACCAGAACCACATCGCTGTCGCGACTCAACTCCAGTTCCCCCACTCGCATATTTCTCCCTTTTCCCATCAACCTCAAAAGCTCCCCAGAAAAAGAATAGCTATTGGAAAATGTCAGTATAAAAACAAAAAAAACCGACAAAAACGCCAGAAGCAAAGCGCTTACCATTATTTTTATACCATTTATCATATATGTTTTCATACTCACAATCTAACACATCGACAAAGTCTTGCCAAACTGCGAATATAATGATAATTTACTTATTGTTACGACACTTCCGTTTTTTGCATTGGAATTACCATCCCAAGAGGAGTAACGCTGCGAACGACAGGATATGATATTACACAAATATTTGGAGAGGTGACAGAGCGGTTTAATGTACCGGTCTTGAAAACCGGAGGGCCTTCACGGGCCCCGCGAGTTCGAATCTCGCCCTCTCCGCCAAATTAAAATCCATACGAAAGTATGGGTTTTTATTTGGTGATTAGAAGACGAGATGAGAAGTTTATGCCCCGCAGGGGTAAATCTCGCCCTCTCCGCATTTTGGCGAGATGAGAAGTTTATGCCCAGTAGCGCAGCGGATGGGTAAATCTCGCCCTCTCCGCCTTCGGTACGCAGTAGCGCACCTACGGCGTGACACAGTTCGCTAGTAAGTTCGCGAAGGCGACTAATAAAAGACCATATTTTAATGGTTTTTTGTTTAGTAAAATAAAATAACGAAACAAGAAGCTTGTGTCCGAAAGGTAAACTATAAGGCCTCCTTCTGGAGTAGCAGGTTTTAACCTGCGCTGCTGTCATCTTTGCAAAAAACAAACGGTTTATAATAAAAAAGTTTTCCCCATATAGGACAGCCACGCAGACTTAAGTCTGCTACTCCGAAAAATACCGCCAACAAAACCCCCACCGTCTTGTCAAATCTTAATTATATGTTAAGCTATTCAAGTAAATGACAACTGATTTTTACACAAGGAGAGGTGACTGAGTGGCTGAAAGTGGCACCCTGCTAAGGTGTTGTGCCTTCACGGGCACCGAGGGTTCGAATCCCTCCCTCTCCGCATCATCGTGCTAGCACGAGGTAGTTAAAAACAGAGCTTATTTTAAGCTCTGTTTTTGTTTACAAAACAGACAAATCTTGGTAAAGTTATACATGTAAAGTTATATTTTAAAAAATGGAAAAATCTAAAATTGGCGAGAATATCAAAAGACTGCGGCTCAGAGCCAACATGTCCCAGGATGCTTTATCAAAAAAGAGCAACCTGGCTTTTTATACGATTTCAAAAATTGAATCCGGTTCCACTTCCGATCCAAGGATTGATACGGTTAAAAAAATCGCGGACGCTCTCAGCGTTTCGCTTGATGAATTAATGAAATAAAATATGAAAGGAATTATTTACATAATGACAACAGCCGTTTCTGGTTTGATAAAAATAGGTCAAACTGGTACTGCTAATTTTCAAGAACGAATGCGTTTTCTTGAAGCGAATGGCTACTATAATGTTTCCGGACTTAAAAGATTTTTTGCCATTGAACTTGATGACTATACTGATAAAGAAAGTCTTTTAATAGAAATTTTCAATAAACATCGTGTCGGGGATAGTGAACTATTTGCCCTTGATTATGATTTGGTGCGACAGCTTTTATTATCATTTGACGGTAAAGTAATTTATCCCAAAGATGTAAACAAGGAAAAAGAATTTGACGAAGTTTCAAAAGCAAGAGAACAAGGAGCGCGATTTAGTTTTTACAAGAAAGGGATTAAGGACGGAGAAGAAATTGTTTTTAGAGATGACAAGGAAATTACCGCAAGAGTAGTCGGCGAGCGTGAAGTTGAATACGGCGAACAAATTTGGAAACTTTCGCCACTCACATACAAGATCTATGAGCATAAAGGAAAATTAACCAAATCCGCTGCGTTTAACGGATCTCTTTATTGGAAGTATAAGGGCAAAAAATTAAAAGACTTGCCCGATATTAACTAAACATATACATGAAAAATAATATAACAGGCGAAATAAAAAAAGTTAAAGGCGATCTCGCCGCCGAGATAGACAAGCGCCTTGCCGACAAGATTATAGAAAAGACGAATGCTGACCTCTTGAAAAAACTCATAGAGCAAGCCGAAACCATCAATGAGGCCATCATGATTGCCGAACTCGGCACCACCTATAAACGCACTGGCTTTCATTTTGACAAACGACTGGAGAAAATGACCGACACGATAAAGTATTTTAAGAAAAATGAAAAACTAAGTTTTGTTCAGGACAAAAACGCACTTACGCATAAGCTCATCACCGGAGACAACTATGATGCGCTTCTCAATCTCCTCATTCAATACCGCGGCAGGGTTGATGTAATCTATATTGATCCACCCTACGGTAAAGACAATATGGGTGAGTTTGCCAAGACGAATTATGAAAACGCTATTACGAGAGACAATTTGCTTTCTATGCTTTACCCGCGCCTCGTTCTCGCTCGCCAGCTTTTGAGTGATAATGGGGTGATATTTTGTAGCATTGACGACAAAAATCAGGCGTATGTAAAGGGGTTGTTTGATGAAGTGTTTGAGGAGAGTAATTTTGTTGGTACACTCATACATCAAAGAGCAAAAGGTGGCGGACAAGCAAAACATATCGTAAAAGGACACGACTATATTCACACATTTGCAAAAAATATAAGCAATATGGACTTGTCCAGACAGAAAATTATACAGGGAAAAACAGTTGAGATAAATGGCGAACAATTTATTAGAAATGACGATATTGTAAGAAAAGTTTTTGGAAAATATGACGGAAATGAAGATAGAAGATGTTTCTATGAACAACTTTTAGAATATAAGGGTGAGGATAAGAAAAAAGAAATTGACGAAAAATTGAAAACGGGTGAATTAGTTTTAGAAAAAAATAAAGATGGATTTTCTGTAATTGTAAAATACGAAAGAGTAGATGATGCTAAATCAAAAGTATATTCAATAATTAAGATATTGTCTGAAATAGGTAAAAATGACTTAGAGGCGATAGGCTTAACTAATTTTGATTATCCAAAGCCAGTCGAATTGGTCAGTACTCTTATTGGTTTTGCCGCAGAAAAAGATGCCATTATCCTCGACTTCTTCGCCGGCTCTGGCACAACAGGACAAGCAGTGCTGGAACTCAATAATCAAGATGGCGGGAAAAGGCAGTTTATTTTAGCAACAGCAAATGAGATAACCGACACCACCCCAAACGGTATTGTAAACGATGTTACCAGTAAACGTCTCAAGCGAGTGATGACTGGCGAATGCTATGATGGCACCAAAGACTTTAAGTGGAACGAGGAAAACAAACCTCTTGGTGATAATCTTGATGTTTATGATATTGCCACTGTTGCGCCATATTCTGATGAACCATTTACGCAAATAGATGAAACATTGTATGGCAAGGAAAAGCTCGGAGTGAAGGAAAAAATACAATGGGTGTGCGAAAACTTTGAAAGCACCACTAAAACCCTTGAAGACAAATAATTATGAAACAAGAAGCCATAGACTTACAACAAAACGCCGTTTCTTCCCTTATTGAACTCACCGCCACACAAGACGAGATCACTTTCAAGGCGCCTACAGGAAGCGGTAAAACCTATATGATGGCGGAGATGATGAACCGCATTTTGTCGGCGGATAAAAATGTGATTTTTCTTGTGTCCTCGCTTTCAAAAGGTGATTTAGCCACACAAAATTATGAGAAGTTTCTGGAATATTCGGCAAAAGGCAATTTTCCGCAGTTAAAGCCGTATCTTATCAGCAGCGAGATTGCGGGCGAAGAACGATTGATCGTGCCAACCAGCTACAATGTATATCTTTTGCCCCGAGATTTGTATAAAAAGGGCGGACGGCTGATGCAGGGGGCAATGGAGGGCTTTTTGCAGAACATGACTAGCGCGAAGTGGCTAC
>JAQUYG010000049.1 GCA_028691985.1 Minisyncoccota bacterium | reverse complement strand
GCAACTCGCCCTCATGAAGCCGGAATCGCTAGTAATCGTGAATCAGCTATGTCACGGTGAATACGTTCTCAGGTCTTGTACTCACCGCCCGTCACATCAAGAGAGTCGGTAATACCCGAAGCTCCTCCGTTTAATAGGGGGGACCACGGTAGGATCGGCAATAAGGATGAAGTCGTAACAAGGCATCCGTAGCGGAAGCTGTGGATGGATCACCTCCTTTCTAGGGATGATTGAGGAACCGTAAGGTTCTGAACGACCCGAGGTCACAAGGCTATCCGATAGTCTTTCTATAAGCTGTTTGAGAATACAGCTTCAAACAAAAACTCCATAGGACAACTACACAAAGTTTTATAATATATTGTTTGCCAAGTTTTCAGGGAATTTTTCCGGAAGCTGCCTTGTGAGAGGCGGTTTTTTGTTCTTTGTCTGCTATTGACAAATATAAAAATATATGATATTATAATCTGTAATTTGATGGAATGTATTTTTCAGGATACTAAATTAATTAAAAATCATTTTAGTTAGTTTAGTCTCCTAAAAACGATGATTGTTTTAGGAGCATGGAGGAAGGCATGGAAATAGAAAAATTCATTGAATTAGTCAAGTCGAAAGGTGACTTGGCAAGGCAGAATGAAGAGGCTTATAAGAAAAAGCTGAAAAGCTTGTTTCTTGTTGATTTGCGGAGGAACATAGAAGCTACCTCGGATGAGGAATATGTGAATATCCTCCAGGGAGGTGAAAGCGAAATTCACTTAGATGTGATGGGTATTGAAGAGAATAGATTCCCCCTGGCGGAGGATATCCTAAGAGGTCTCCTTTATGACTTAAATTGCGTAGGAGGTGATCTTATATATGACTGCAAAACTTCCAATGAAGATAAATCTTTTGTGGTCACTATAAAGGGGCGATAAAGCCCCGAAAGGCCTAAAAAGTTCTTTCTGGAGATGCAAAGTCGCATTTTCGCAGAAGAACTTATTTTTTTTGTAAAATATATTTTTTGGGTAGGCTAAATACGGGATTTAAACGTTTCTAACGACCCGAGGTCACAAGGATATCCGATAGTCTTTCTATAGGCTGTTTGAGAATACAGCTTCAAACAAAAACTCCATAGGACAACTACACAAAGTTTTATAATATATTGTTTGCCAAGTTTTCAGGGAATTTTTCCGGAAGTTGCCTTGTGAGAGGCGGTTTTTTTATTGTTGAAAAACTTAAAGGGGGTGTAATGGAGATAATATAATTTATGGTAAAAAATGAAAAAAAACAAGTTCAGAGTAATCTTCGTTTTAGCTAGTGTTTTTGCGTTGTCTGGATGGTATTTTTATAATCTGCAGAATTATACTTTTTATTATTCTGACAGCGAGAGAAAAGAGATTTTGGAGGACCGCAACAAGATTAGCGTTATGAGTTTAAAAATTCAATATGACGAATGTTTTTGGGAAGAAACATATGAGTGTCGAGAAACAATGCGAGCTTTAAAATTTAAAGGGTATATATCGGATAAAGATTGGAAAATCGTTGATGATAATTTCTATAACCCTACCGAAGAGGCGAAAAGGATTCGATTAGCCGCACTTAATAAAATGTACGATAAGAGAGCAAACGAAGAAAAGGCGTATAAGAGTTTAAAGTATTTTAATCAATTCCTTTTTGAAGAGATCTTAATTCTTATAAGCATTCTATCAGTAATACACCTTTTTAAAGAAAGAAAATTGAAGTTGTCATGAATATTTTGTTGAAGATGTATCTTTCTTTGTCATTCCGGCCTCCGAGCCGGAATCTGCGTTATTTTACGCTAGCGCCTTGTGTCCCGAGATGAATAGACGATTTTACAGCATTTTGAGAGCGAAAGATTAAGTATGGTGCAATAAACAAAGTGAGGCGGTAATATCTTGCAGATTCCGGGTCAAGCCTGGAATGACACAAAGAAGAGGCTAATCGGTGGAATGGGTTTTTTTTCTGGGATAGATAATCTGTCATTTCGGCCCCCGAGCCGGAATCTGCGGTGTGCTACGCTGATGCTTTCTGTTTTGAAATAAATAAAACGATTTCACGGCATTTTGAGAGCGAAAGATTAAGTATGGTGCAATAAACAAAGTGAGGCGGTAATATCTTGCAGATTCCGGGTCAAGCCTGGAATGACAAATCCGATTGTTTTTTATTAAGGTTAAGCCCATAAAATATGGAAAAGACCTATTACGTGTATATTGTTACCAATATCAACGATACTGTCCTGTATATTGGTGTGACCAACGACTTGCAGAGAAGAATCTACGAGCACAAGAACGGGCTGATAAAAGGCAGTTTTTCTAAAAGATATAAATTATGCAAATTGGTTTATTACGAATCGACGAATGACATTCTCGCTGCTATCGCGCGAGAGAAACAGCTCAAAAATTGGGAGAGAAAATGGAAGGCTGGATTGATCAGAAAAAGCAATCCGGAATTTGATGAATTAAATATCAATTAGATTGCACTTACCGTCATTCCGGCCTCCGAGCCGGAATCTGCGTTGTGCTACGCTAGTACTTTATGTCCTGAGATAAATGGACGATTTCATGGGATTTTGAGAGCGAAAGATAAAGACTAGGGCAATAAATGAAGCAAGGTGGTAATAGTTTGCAGATTCCGGTTCAAGCCCGGAATGACATGGCGGAGATGAGGTCTTGAATCCTGATACCGTAATTCGACTGTCTATAAAGTGCATTTTTTTTATTAGTTAAAGAAAACCACCGACGAAGTCGGTCGTCCACGGTTTCCGATTGCGGACGAAGTCAGTTTGGGATAGTATGTATGGTATAAACTAACAATTTTACCTCGATAACTATATGTCCGA
>JAQUYG010000048.1 GCA_028691985.1 Minisyncoccota bacterium | reverse complement strand
ATCAATTATTTTGACAGTCATGACGAGCTCTATTGGAATGTGACGGGAAATGAGTTCACGGTGCCGATTGTGAAAGCTAGCGCACGCGTGATTTTTCCCGAGGATTTAATGAAAGAAGATACGCAGATCAAATGTTTTTCCGGTTTAGCTGGCAGCACACAAGCTTGCGGTCTTGCGGAGTATATTTTGAGAGATGATGACATTTCGGCAAGTGGCGCCAATTTTTCCGCGCAAAATCTTTCAATTGGCAAAGGTCTGACAATCGTAGTGGGAGTGCCGAAAGGAGTTTTGTATCAGCCGACTCAAATTGAAATCATAAGAGATGCCTTCATCGACAATATGATTTTATTCGTGCCTCTTTTTATGTTCTTCCTTGCGTTTTATGTCTGGAGAAAGAAAGGGAAAGATCCGAAAGGCAGGGGGACTATTGTCACGGAATTTGATGTGCCGGAGAGCGTTACTCCGGCGGAGGCGGGTACGATGGTGGATGAGAAATGTGGCCAGAAGGAGCTTTCTGCGGAGATAATCGAGTTGGCCGTGAAAGGATATCTTAAAATCAAGAGGGAAGAGAAAAAGATGCTGCTTATCAAAAGTGCAGAATATACTTTTGAGAAATTGAAAGATGCGGATGAGTCGCTCAGCGAGCACGAGAAAATTTTGTTTAGTGGGATTTTTGAAAAAGGGAATTCGATAAAACTTTCAGACCTCAAGGATACTTTTTATAAAAAATATGGTCTTTTCGTCAAGGAGGTCTATGCTTCTGTTGCGCTCAAAGGATATTTTTTTAATGATCCGCAAAAGACTAGGGGCATATATTTCGCTTTTTATGCTTTTGTGCTTGTTGTGGTTTTCTTTATCGTGTTTAATTTTTTCACTTTTTATTTCGGCGCCTATGCCATTTTAAGTCTCATCCTTTCTTTTGTGATTGCTGGCATTTTTTCTGTCGCTATGCCGCAAAAAAGCGAGTCTGGGGTTTTGCTCAAGGAAAAAATCCTGGGGCTGAGGCTCTATATGACTGTGGCGGAAAAAGCTCGTTTGGAATTCCATAATGCGCCCGAGAAAAATCCGGAGCAGTTTGAAAAATTGTTTCCTTATGCGATTGCGCTCGGGGTGGAAAATAATTGGGCGAAACAGTTTGAGGGGATTTATAACGCTTCGCCATCTTGGTATGAAGACTCGCGCGGATTCGATCATTTTTCGGCGATTTATTTTGTGAACAGTTTGAACGATTTCCGGGCCGACTTCAACTCTTCTGCAGTAATGCCTCCTGCTGCTTCCGGTTCGAGCGGTTTTGGTGGTGGAGGATTTTCTGGCGGCGGTTTTGGCGGCGGTGGCGGAGGCAGTTGGTAGAAAAAAATTCCCCCTCTGTCGGTTGTCATTCTGGAATTTCGTTACTGTGAAATATCTGGAATCTATGAAGTATGACGATTATATACTGCTAAGCTAGTAAAAATGAAACATAATGAAGATACCGGGTCGGGTCCGGCATGACACACATAAATTTGATATGGATGAAATTTATGTGGTGTTTTGTTACTGAATTATCTGACTTGTGTAATTCTGAAACGAACAGGAGGAATTGCTTTATTCTCACTGAGCCCATATTATGCAGATTTATCTTAACGAAGCGATTCCTCGACGAGCTCGGAACGACAAACTCTTTTATGTTTCTTCTTTTGACATATCACTTCTAAAGTGGGATTATTAAATTGTATTGATTTGGATAGTTTTTTTGTTATGTGTGGCATATATCAAATAATATATAAATAATGGAAGCTTTTTCTTATGCCTCGAAAACCGAGACGGACATTTTGAGAGAATTAAAGACAGACGAGAGCAAGGGGCTGTCTGTTGCAGAGGCGGAGGAGCGGCTTCGCAAAAGTGGCGGTAATATTTTGGATCATCGGGAGCTCAAATGGGAGAAGGTGATGCTGCGCCAATTCCATTCCGCTTTCATCTATCTCTTGATCGGTGCGGCGGTAATCGCCCTGCTTCTCGGGGAAAAAATAGACGGACTGATGATTCTGATTTTTCTTTCTATAAATGTTTTTTTGGGGTTTATCCAGGAATATCGTTCAGAGAAAACCGTCGCGCTTCTGAAGAGTATGGTCGTGGCGAAAGTGAAGACACTTCGCGCGGGAAAAATTTCACTGGTGAGGGCGGAGAATTTGGTGGTAGGGGATATAATATTTCTCGAAACCGGTGACAGGCTCCCTGCAGATGTCAGGTTCATCAGTACGGCGAATTTCAAGGTTGATGAGTCGGTCATTACCGGTGAGTCGATTACGGCGTGCAAAGTCAGTGGACTGATAAAGAAAAAGCCTGAGAATTTTTTTGAGGCGGGCAACCTCGGATTTTCCGGGACTTCGGTAGCGAGCGGTTCTGCTAAAGCAGTCGTGGTGGCAGTCGGACACAAGACCGCGATGGGGAAAATTGCGCGATTGGCGACCGAGGCTTCTAGTGTCAGCAGTTTTGAAAAAGGGATTAACGATTTTTCGGCGTTCATTCTGAAATTGATTGCCATAACTTTGCTGGTGGTTTTTCTTGCCAACATCCTCCTGCGGCGGGGTGTTTTTGATTTTAGCGAGTTGCTGCTTTTTTCCATTGCGCTCACGGTGGGTGTGATTCCAGAGGCGCTTCCTTTGGTGACTACTTTTTCTCTTTCGAGAAGCGCGCGTGCTCTGGCGAAAAAGAAGGTGATCGTTAAAAGACTTTCTGCAGTGGAAGATTTGGGAGGTGTTGAAGTTTTTTGTACCGATAAGACGGGCACGCTCACAGAGAATATGCTTACTGTGGCGGAAACTTGGTGCGAGGATAAAGACAGCCTTTTGCTCTATTCTAATCTGGGAGCATCGGATATAAAAAAGAAAAAAACTGAGCCGTTTGATAT
>JAQUYG010000005.1 GCA_028691985.1 Minisyncoccota bacterium | reverse complement strand
CTTGTGCGACATTCAATTATTTTCTCATTATAGGCTTCCCCCTGTAGGAATGTAGCGCGCTTTACTTTTTTCTAGCGCAAAGCTCTAAGAGTTTCTTTCCCAGATATGTAATTTCTATTTTTCCTCTATCAAAATATATTTTAGCTGCTTCATCCTCACCTAGGTCCTTCTTAAGTTTCTCTACGGCATGGTGTTTTTCAAGATGATCATAAACCTTTTTAAAAGCATAAGATTTAAAATATTCTCTCTCTAACAGCCCCAAAGAACTCATGTTATCTATATACAAATCAATGTTCTCTGGATCGTTTAATTGTATTTTTTCATCCAAAATATTAAAATTCTTTTTTAATACTTTATATGAGGCAACATCAGTTTTTCTATTAATATCTATAACAGGAAAGGCATTCCTCAATCTAAAAATGTTATCTCTAGGAATTATATTATATTCTTCTATCTCAGCCTCAGTGGCTGAATCAATTTTGATTACATTATCTTTCGAGTTAATATGTTCTAACATCCTAATCTCGTCTGCACTTAACCTATTTAATATCTCTATAAAAGTTATAATAACTTTCTTTGCATGTTGCTTCATGGAAGCCATTGCCAAAATTTCAGCGTAATAGTTGGCAACTACATCATCTTCTGTATATCTAAGCTTCTCCAAAATCGGAACTAGAATTCTTGTGTCTGGAGAAATCATCTCCTTTTCTTCTAGACCCTCAAGTTTATCCAAATACTTTTGTATATTTTTCTCAAAAATTTCAGACATTCTTCCCACAGGAGTAGCAAAGAGGGAAACACACTGAGCCAAAGCCTTGCCGACAACGCGGACGGAAGGCTGAGCAGCGTCTTTATAAAAATCACTAATATTTTCCTTTGTTATTATAACTCCCGCTATTGTTTCCTCTCCTGGCATAATTTTATAATTTTACTTCATTAAAAATCCTCTAAAAACAAAATTCAATATTTAACACGCCCTAACACATAAAATGTTTTTCTTAATAAATTCTCTTATATCATAAGGATTCACAACGAACTAAAAAACAGTCGTTGCCAACTGTCTTTCTTAATCTCACTCAATCTTATCTTTTTCCTCCTTAATATAATAAATCCACTCCTCAAAAATATCTACAAAAGTTTTGAATGGGGCTTCGATGATGAAGTCCATCACATAGACAAAGACATTGATGTTCGACATCTTGACCGAGAGCCAATGCCCGACTTGGATGATGGGGATGGAGAACAGGTCGGCGGCAAAACCTACTATCCCCTCTTTTTTCTGAGTGACGAGGAGCTCACGGGTGTTCTGACGGATGCGGATACCAAAATAACTGACGACGCTGATGAAGAATAGGAACAGCCCGATGCTGATGAAGTTAAAACCGAATTTATGCAAGATGAAGATAATACCTCCGAAAGAAATAACGAACACGATCAGATACAAAAGTTTAAAAACTCTGGCAAAAAGCGAAGTCCTAGAAGAGATTCCCTTGACTATAAAAGGAGACCCCTCGTATTTGCCGTAGATCATATCTTTCACTCCCGTAACGATAAGATCGGTGTTCTTCTTGCTCGGAACTTTGATAGTCAGGACGACCAGTGCCATCAGAAGAGGCGGAAAAAGGATATTGACTCCTAGCGCGAAGTAATTCACCTCCCCAACGATATACTTGTCGAATGGAAGCTCGATGATAAGAGCGAGGATGACCTTGGTTATAAAAATATAAGTGATGCTTCTCATCGCCGCCCGATTCAGTTTTGTCTTCGCCCTTTTATATTTTTTGACACAAGTTTCCTTGATGGAATCTTCTATATGAAAATGATGAGAAAAAACATAGTCGATGTCATCGATATGCCCGTCTATAACATCCTGTAGCGTCGTAAAATAGGCGATATTTTTCTTCACCGCTCTGGAAAAATTATCGCTATAGGTATGATTGATCACGCCATCTATTTCGGAAGTGACGGAATTTATGATGAGTGCTAATCTTGCGATGGTTTCCTCTGATGGAGCAAAAACCCATTCTGAATGTTTCATTATAAAAAGACGATACCTTATCATCGAAAGATCAGACTTGATCAAATTTTTCAAGACTGCGGCGTAAATAAGATTTTTTCTTTCTTGCGGAGTTATTCTGATATCCTCTTTCAGCGTCACCTTCTTCTCGACGATCTCTCTGGTAAAAGCTACCATGGCATTCTCCCTGCCGTGAGGAACAATTTTTTCCTCAATTTCACAAGAGGCAACGCCTATTATCCAGTCAAAAACGCCTTCTCGGCTTCTGCCGTCTTCGCTCTCAGGAATCTTATTCAATAAAAAAGTATATTTCCCCACGATTTCCTCGATTTCTTTTATTCTACTTTCGGGGATTTTCTTATTCGGGAGATATCTCGCTCTTATAAGTTCATAGACCAAGAATTTCGCGACATCAGACTCGGTCTTCTCGGTCATTATCCTGCGCTTCAGAATCCTCTCAATCGCATTCTTACGAAGAAGGTGCTCTTCCTTGTAATCGATAGTGTTTCTGAATTTCTCATATAAAAAAGCAATCTTACCCGAGACCTGATGGACGGTTATCTTATCCTCCTCTGTGTCGTTATACTTTTTCTCCAGTTCTATAGCCTTTTTATAGGCATCTAGGAGCTCTTGGGTTTCTTTGGAAAGGTTACCATTTGGCATTACGATATATTACTTTTTAAGAGGAAACTGATCTTTGCATTTTATCATAAAAAAGCCTAAAAATCAACATTTTTTAATTTCTATCCACGCATTACAGGCCTGATCAAAAGAGGTTGGAGGTCGGCAATAATTCCCGAAATTATAGGATTTAGATCCAGCTTTTCCTCCATTTTTTCAATGTCTTCCAGGTCAGCCTTGGTCTCGGGATGTTTGGGCAGTTTATAAAGAAAGCAGTCGTAATAAGGCTCGGAAGAGATGTCGAAGGTTCCTATCTTTCTCGCAATCTCGATGATTTCCGTTTTGTTCATACCGATAAGCGGTGAAAATACGGGAAATTCAGCGGCATCATAAATAACATTAGCGTTTTCCAGCGTCTGTGAAGCAACTTGACTTAAACTATCTCCCATCACAAAACCTTTCGCCCCCTCCCTTCTGGCGATTTCATTTACAATGCGAAACATCGCCCTCTTAAAAAGAAGCATACTCTGTTTGTGCGGAGCTTTGGACAACACTTCTTCCTGCACTTTTTCAAATGGCACGACATAAAGCCTTGATTCCCCCTGAAATTTTGCAATCTGTGATACCAACTTCTCTATCTTCTCGCAGTTCTTGTTTTCGCCATATTCCGCCATATTTTGAAAATGCGCAAAGATGACCTTCGCTCCCCTCTTAGCCATCATAAAGCCGGCAACCGGACTGTCTATGCCTCCGGATATCATGCTCACAAGTTTGCCGCTTGAGCCTACAGGAAGGCCTCCGACGCCCTTAGCTTTACCCGTATAGATAAGACACCTCTCCCTCAAAATATCGATCCTGATCCGGAGGTCGGGGTTTTTTACATCGACGGCAAGTCCTCTCTCTTTCATCACGAATTCTCCTATTTCGGCATTCATATCCATAGATTTTACGCCAAAACTCTTATCTATTCTTTTTGCTTGTATCTTAAAAGTTTTACCATTCCGGTTATCCGCATCAATCGCTTCCAAAACTTTTTCTCTGATAGAAATCATATTTCTATCGGCATTGAGAACGAAAGAGAAGTTTGAAATCCCAGGAACTTTTTCCAGAAAACCGGCAAAATCCTTTTCGCTGACATCTGTGTCATCAAATTCAATGACGATCCTTCCGTATTCTTTTTTTATATTTTCGTATTTCAAAGGTTCCAGCGCTTTTTTTATATTTTCCAAAAGTATTCTTTCAAAAAAAGCTCGCTTACCTTTTTTAAGGGAAATCTCCTCATATTTTACAACAACGGATCCGTACATTTCAGATTTTTTGAATTTATAATATGCCCAGAGTAAGTCCGCTCACTATCAATCCGGCAATCAAAACTCCTGCAAAGATAAGGGGAAAGGCCTTTTTAAAAGGAATCCCAAAAACGAAGGCGGCGATAGATCCGCTCCAAGCGCCGGTTACAGGAAGCGGAATCGCGACAAAAACCACTAGCGCAAGGCTGCCCCACTTCTGAAATTTATCAGCATTTTTCCTGCGAGTGTGTTCAAATTGCCACCTGAAAAAACGCTCGAACAAGGTGCTTTCTTTTGAAAGGGCGGCAGATACCTTGTCCACAAGGAGCAAAAGAAAAAACACCGGAACCATATTCCCGACCACAGAAATGACATAAGCTTTTATAGGATCGATATTATAGACACCGATTGCCAAAGGAATCGCTCCTCGTAATTCCGAGACAGGAAGCATTGATACGATGAAAGTGACTGCCTCTGGAGAAAGGTATTGTGACAAAAAAGAGAAATCCATAGTTTTTAATTCTTACTTTTCTTTTTCAGTATCTTCGCGGCCTCTTCGGGAAGAATCGAGCAGACCTCTATGCCGGTGCTGAGTTCCAGTCCAGCCCAGATATTGGTCTTAGGAAAAATCTCGAAATGCCAATGGTAATGATCATAGGTTTGTCCGTCACAAGGTGCAGTATGCAAAAACATATTATAATCAGGATCATCGAGGTTATATTTTACTTTTCGAAGTGCGGCTCTCACAGCTTCAGAAAGTTTTATTTTCTGATTCTTGGTTATTCTCTCGAAATAAGAAAGGTGCTTCTTAGGATAAATCCTTATCTCGAAACTCACCCGAGAAACAAAAGGACAAAGTACGACAAAATCCTCGTTTTCAAAAATAATCCTCTCGCCTTTTTCTATCTCCCATTTCAACATTACACAATGTACACATTCTTTATGGGCTTGAAAATAGCGCGCGCTACCATCAAGACTCCGAGCAACATCCGGATCTATGATCGGCATTGCAACTATCTGATTATGCGGGTGAACAATCGAGGCTCCAGCAGTACTGCCATAATTTTTGAATATGGAAATATATTTTACATTTCTTTTGTTCATTAATGCCAGATATCTTTCTTGATAAGCATCGAAGACTTCCACAATCTGAGGAATCTCCAAGTCAGGAAAATTTTTCCTGTGATCGGCCGCAACCAATACTTCGTGATAACCGACACCGTCCATAATTTCAAAAGGCCCCTCATCCCGCCTGTTCAGACCGCTTATTGTGGAAGAAAAGATTGGAAATTTATTAGGAAAAACCCTGATAGTCCAATCGCCATTCTTATTAAGATACATCAGAGTGTCCTTTTCCTGTTTTTGCTTATCAAAATTTTCTCTGCAAAAAAGACAATCTTTCGGATTATCATAATTGTCAGAAACTCGAGGAGTGGCCTTATGGAAATCCGGACGCGCTCTCCTCTTGGTGGAAAAAGCCACCCAAGTACCACTCACCAAATCGCGACGCAGTTCGGAAAAAGTATTACTGTTTTTTTTCATTTTATTTTTCATAAGATTTTATAGCTTAAGATCCAAATCCATGTCTCTATACTATTATAATAATACAAAAAGACAATTATGGAAAACATCTCGTAAGAAAAAATCCGTGAGAAAACGCGCCATTCCAGTATTCTGAATCGAGAGTAGTATTTTTCTAAACATACCGCCTGATCAGCTTTAAGAAAGCCATTTCTTTCTTATTTTCAACACATCTCTCAGTGCACCCAGATAAGACCCCAGATTGACACTGCTTCCGTCGATATGGGTCCAATCTACTGGAAGAACCTTTATGCCATATTTATATTTCTCCGCCGCCTTCAATATTTCGACATCAAAAAGCCACCTGTCCACCGACAGCTGGGGGAAAATATCTTCAACAAATCTGCAAGAAAAAAACTTAAAACCGCACTGAGTATCTTTTATGTCAATTTTCAAAAGAGACCTGACCAGTCCATTTCCGGCAGCCCCTAACTTTTCTCGGTACCATGCCTGGCTTTTCAGGATACGACTTTCTTCTTCTTTTCTGCTGGCTATTGTCAGATCAAACTCGCCACTTTTTATGACCGACACGAATTTTTCTATTTCCTCCGCAACCACAGAACTGTCAGCATCCATAAAACCCACCACTTTGCCTCTCGCCGCCAGGCATCCTCGCCTGACAGAAAAGCCTTTTCCGCGGTTCTCTTCGTTCTTGATTATCACAACAGGAAAGCCCTCGCCTTCCATCTTCCCGAGAATATCAGAAGTTCCGTCATAAGAACAATCATCAACAACGATGATCTCATAGCCTTCTTCACTACTCTTCAGAAAGGAACCTATGCTCCTCAAAGTTTTCTCGATACAAGCTTCTTCGTTGAAAGCGGGAACCACCACAGATACGCCGATTTTATCTTTATATTCTCCCATAATAAAAATAGCTTAAAATTTAAACTCATTCCGCAACACTACAGGGAAAAATATCATAGTCCATATTCTTGATGAGAGAAAAGGGGGTGTAAAAAGGAAAAATATAGTGATGCAGTTTGGTAGCGGACAGACTAAAAAATACGAAAAAAAATTGCCTAGAAAAAAAGAGCTTGATTTCTTTTTTATTCTCCTTTGCCCTATAGCTACAGTATATCACAGGAAAAAGCGAAAGGAGAACAAAATACCAAGATCCTGGCCTTTCAAGAAGGACCTTAAAAAAATAGAAGAACAGGTCTTCCGCGCTGCCGGTGGAAAGAATATCACTTGAATATCTTTGCAAGACATGATAACCCAGATAATCCCGCCAGAATGCTTGTCCGAACCCGACCGTCATAAAGATATGCCAAGGTAAAACTATGAGAAAAAAACTGCCAGACCTCGATAAAAATATCTGCTTTTCAACAGGTGCCAGTTATCATATAGATACATATGATAGAGAAAAACTGGCAATATCAGCAAGGCGACCACGCTTTTGAACATAAAGGCACAACCTAAAAGGAAAAAAGACCAGACCAGATTTTTTCTTCCAAGATAGCTCTCACGAAAAATAACATTGAAAAAACCAGGAAACAAAAAAAAGATATCCATCATATTATTTCTGGACATAAGTAGGAAGTGCGGAGTCATTAAAAGAGCGAAAAAAGCCAAAATACCTATTTTACTATTGAATATTTTTTTGCCTAGAAAATAAATTCCCAAAAGAGAAAATACTCCGGCAAGGGCAGGAAAAAACCACACAGTTAACTCACTAAAACCAAAAATTTTAAGCGAAACCATTGTGAGCCAGATGACCAGAGGAGGCTTCTCAAACCAGAGATTATCACAAAAGTACAGAATCATCCACTCGCCCCTTGCCAAAGTTTCCCTAGCGACCCGAACATATATCACTTCGTCCCCTGCACCCAAGGAACCGTACAATTGAAAAAAATAACAAAAACACCAAGCATTAAAACGAAATACGGATAGTATCTTTCGTTCTCAAGAAAAGATAGAAATTTTTTGTAAATAGATGATTCCATATTTTATTCCCTTTTCTCAAAGTCCATATAATCCTGCAAAATAATCCTCGCCGCCTCCTGATCAAGAACTGCTTTGACATCCTTCACCCCGGATCCAATAAGATTTTCCCGTGCCATCTTGGAGGTCATAATCTCATTCATCCCTTCAATAGGGACATCTACCCCCTTCTCAAAATCGGATATGAATCTTCTGACTTTCTTTGTCTGCTCGGTCTCCCCTTTCGCCGCCAAGGGAATCCCCATAATTATCTTTTCGACATTTTCACTCTTGATCTTTTCTTCCAATTCAGCCATAAGCCGGGGAGAATTCTCAAGCGTCATAAAACGGCGGGCAAGCTTCTTTTCCGGATCGGAAAGCGCCAGACCCACTCTCTTGTCTCCAAAATCTATTCCAAGATATACCCCCATATTTTCTATTTTACTTGTTCTCCTTTTCTCAAAGTAAGCACTCGATAGCCCTCACTGGTAACGGCAATGGTATGTTCAAAATGTGCAGATAATTTACCATCCTTGGTCCTGATAGTCCAGTCATCGTCATCAACCTTTATATCATAGACACCTTCGTTAACCATCGGCTCGATCGCGATTACCATCCCGGGATAAAGTTTTAAGCCTTTACCAGGTTTGCCGTAATTCGGAACTTCGGGAGCTTCGTGGATAGATCTGCCTACCCCGTGTCCGACCATATCACGCACAACCGAAAAACCCTGAGCTTCAACATAAGACTGAACGGCATCTCCTATATCCCCGAGATGCTTTCCTGGTGCCACCTGTTTTATCCCTTCATAAAGCGCCTGCTGAGTCGTATCAATTAGTCTCTTGTTCAAATCACTAACCTTACCCGCTCCGATAGTAACCGCACTATCAGAATGAAAACCCTTATATTTTATACCAGCATCTATACTGACCAAATCGCCATCTTTAATGAATTTGCCAAAAGGAAAGCCGTGCACGATTTCATCATTCACAGAGAAACAGATGGCAGCAGGAAAAGGATCGATATTACGATCAACCCTATAATGATCAAAAGAAGCAATTAGATTGTTTTTTTTAACATAATCCTGAGCGACTTCTTCCAGCTCGTCGCCATATACTCCGGGAGCTATTTTCTCAGATATAATCTGCAGAAGCTCAGACAAAAATTTGCCGCTCTCTGCCATAAGATCAATCTCGCTCCTGCTTTTTAAATTTATCCGATTGAAACTCATATCCTATCATTTATATATTTTTTGATTTTTTCGAACACCTCTTGTATACTACCAGTTCCATCTATTTCAACAAGTTTCCCCTTCTCTTTATAGTGTTCTATGACCGGTCCTAAGATTTCTTTACTCCAAGTAAGCCTTTTTAAAACTTTTTCAGGAGCGTCATCTTCTCTCCTATAAATATCACCGCCACAAATAGGACACTTATCCTCATCGGACTGTACATCCTTGCCCATAATCAAAGGATGTCCTCCTTTTTCACATATACGCCTGCTGGAAATTCTCCGAATAGATTCTTCCCCAGGCAGTCTTATAAAAAATATAAAATCAAACCTTCTACCGAGCTCTTGCAACTTTTTCTCCCAATAGCTAACTTCTTCCATCCTTCTCGGTGTTCCATCAAACACAATTCCCCTTTCTGGATCAAAATCCTCGACCGTTTCATTAAGCACATCCTTGACAATTTCCCAAGGAACAAACTCCCCCTTCTTATTGATCAGATCATTTACAACATTTCCGATTTCACTATCTTCCTTCGCAATATTTCTCAAGATTCCACCGGTCTCCAAATGCTGAAGATCATATTCTTGGGCGATAAGCTTTGCCTGAGTTCCCTTCCCAGAACCCTGCGAACCCATAATGATAACACCTATATTTCTCTTGTTCATGATCATTGTTTATTTCCTTTATTTGATTTTATCACAAATATCCTCAAAAACTTCATTGATAGAACGATCTCCGTCTATGACAATGATTGAATCACGATTTTTTATAAAATCTATAACCTTAGAGGTTTCTGTCTTATAATCGCCCAATCTATTTTTGATACTCTCCAAATTATCATCTTCTCTTGTGTACACCTGTTCGCCGCACAAAGGGCAGATATTTTTATCTTTAAGACTTCTGGAATCAAACACTTTTTTACAAGCACTGCAGACACGGCGATTAATCAGCCTGTCTATTACTTTCTCATCATCAAGCTCCAAAAGAAAAATATAATTAAGCTTTCTCTCGTGTTCGCCCAAAACATCATAAAGCATTTCTATCTCAGGAAGTTTCCGAGAAAAACCGTCAATCACAACTCCGGTATTGCCCAACCTTGAAAATTCCTCTTTAATCATCTTAAATATCCACTCCGAAGGCACGAAGCCTTTTTGCATCGCATCTTTTACCTTCCTGCCGAATTCATCATCCTTGGCAACTATCTTTCTCAGTAGTTCACCGCTCTGCAAATGTCTGAGATCATATCTCTCGGCTAACAATTTCGCCTGAGTTCCCTTTCCCGCCCCCGATGGTCCTACAAGCAGAATATTTATTGGCGTTTTCATAATCTTTTTACTATTTTAACAACCGACAATTTCATTCTACACCGATTTGCCAAAAACTAAAACGGCCCTTTCCGACCGCTTTGGTTTTTAAAGATACTATAGTTGCTCGTAATCTCTCATCGTAAGTTGAGAGTCTATCTGTCTTATAGTGTCCAGTACCACACCTACAACGATCAGAACTGAAGCCCCGCCCACTGAGAATGTACTATTATAAGTCACGGCTTCTACCAGTTGAGGAAGGACAGCCACCGATGCCAAGAAAATAGCACCAACAAAGGTTATTCTGCTCAGTACCTTCTCCAGATACTCGGCCGTATTCCTGCCGGGTCTTATTCCGGGAACAAATCCTCCATGCTTCTGCAAATTTTCCGCCACATTCTGCGGATCAAAAACGATAGAAGTATAGAAATAAGTGAATAGGAATACCATTACAAAATACATACTGGAATAGAAAGTCTGATTGCTGAACAAATTACTAACATATGCGGCAGCCGAAGCTATATCCGGATTTGAATTACCAACCAGAAAAGATGCGATTATTCCTGGAAAAAGCATGATAGACATAGCGAAAATAATCGGAATCATTCCGGCAGAGTTGACCCTAAGTGGAAGAAAAGTCGAAATATTCCCCTGAGTAGTCCTGCCTCCGGAGGTTCTTTTGGCATAGGAAATAGGGATATTCCTCTGAGCTTCGGTTATAAAGACAACCCCCATAACCACGATAACAGCCATAGAAGCCAACCCCACAACGGTTGGTAAAGGGATAGCGCTATTCAAAGTCTGTTGAGCAGACATAGGCAATCCAGAAACTATACCTGCAAAGATTATAAGAGAGATTCCATTTCCAATACTCTTTTCCGTTATAAGCTCGCCCAACCACACAAGAAGGACTGTTCCTGCAGTTATCAATATCAAGGTCACCGCTATATCAAAATTTCCCACACTCGCATCAATAACAGCCTTGCTCCGAAGAAGCGTGATCATTCCGAAACCAGACAAAAGTGCCAAAGGAACAGTCATAAGTCTAGTGATCTGATTGAATTTTCTCCTGCCTTCCTCGCCGGATTCATGATACATCTCTTTAATCTTCGGAGAAATCATAGTGAAAAGTTGCATGATGATTGACGCGGTGATGTAGGGACCAACCCCTAGCATGACCAGAGAGAAATTTTCCATACCACTTCCTGTCAGCACATTCATCATTCCCAAAAGCTGATTGCTACGAAAAAGAGCATCTAATTTTGCCGAGTCCACAATAGGAATCGGGATATGCGCCATAAGACGAAAAACCAGAAGCATGGCGGTCACAAACAGAATCTTGCCCCTAAGCTCCCTGTCTCCTAAGATTTGTTTTACCTTTTTCAACATAGAAAATTTGCTTTAGATTTTATTTTTCCGATATTATCGCACGAACTTCCCCGCCGACTTTCTTGATCTTTTCTTCGGCAGTCTTAGAAACTAAACAATCTTCAAAAACGAGTTTTTTCTTCACCTCGCCGTTACCAAGAATTTTCACAGACGCCTTGCTTTTGACAATTAATCCTTTGCCTAGCAAAGTGAGAGGATTAACAATTTCGCCATTTTCAAAATACTTTTCAATCTGAGAAATATTGACCACCAGGTTTTTCAAAGCCAGGCTCTTAAAACCTCTCAATTTCGGAGTTCTCCTGAAAAGAGGAATTTTATTTCCTTCGAAGTTTGCCCCTTTTCCACCACCAGATCTGGACTTTTGCCCTTTTGTTCCTCTAGTTGCAGTTGTTCCGTGGGACCCACCTCTTCCAATCCGCTTCTTCTTCGCCTTTTTGTTCGGCTTTAATTGATGTAGCTGCATATTATTAAAAACTTTATCTAAATTAATATCTTTTATTCGTCCTTTTTAGGAGCCTTCTTGACCGCCGACTTTTCGGCTTTTTCTTTTACAACTTTTTTTTCAGAAACAACTGCCGTTTTCTTTTCCTCTTTTTTAGCAGTCTTTTCATTAACTGCCTTCTCAGCTTCCTTGGTTTTTCCCTGCTCCTCGGCCTTTTTTACTTCACCGACTGTCTTTGATGAAAATTTCTCCAATGCTTTTATCGTAGCCCTAGCATTGTTTAGCTTGTTTTTAGAGCCAAGCATCTTGGCACTGATATCACTGATACCAACGAGGCTTACAACAGCACGGACAGCACCACCGGCAACAATTCCTCGTCCTTTGTCAGCAGGTTTTAGCAATATTTTGGCGCTTCCAATCTTTTGCTCCACCTGATAAGGGATGGTATTCCCAGTAAAACCGATCTTGATCATAGCCTTTTTAGCCTGCGCAAAAGATTTCTCGGTAGAAACTTTCATATCTGGCCCCTTGGCAATTCCAACTCCGACTCTTCCTTTTCTGTCACCGATTACAATAGTCGTTCTGAAGCTGAATCTCTTTCCTCCCTTAACAACACGAGTCACACGGGCGATGTCTATAACCTTCTGGTCAAACTCGCTTTTTTCTTTCCTTCTCCCACGAGAAGCCGGCCTCTTGTTTCTTTCTTTATCGTCTTTCTTTATCATATTTTAAAAACAAAGATTATTAAATAAATTAAAATTCCAATCCGCCTTCTCTAGCACCATCAGCAACCGCCTTTACTCTTCCGTGATACCTGTATCCACCTCTATCAAACACGGCTCTTTTGATGTTCTTTTCTTGAGCTTTCTTGGCAATCATCTTGCCGGCTTCCTTGGCAACTTCAATCTTAGTCTTAGCATCTTTTATCTCGGCATCGCTCACGCTTGCCAAAGTTTTACCTTCCAAGTCATCGATAAGTTGGACAAAGAGCCCTTTGTTTCCTCTGAAAACATTCAGACGAGGAACTTCAGCTGTACCTGAAACCTGGGATCGCACCTTATTGTGCCTTCTGATCCTAGCATCTCTTTTGGCTTTTTCTTTATCTACCATATTTATATTTAAGATTATCTAAATTTAACTGAATTATTTGAAAACTTACGAACCTGAACCGACTTTCTTTCCAGCTTTTCTTCTCACCTGCTCTCCAACATATCTGACGCCTTTACCTTTATACGGTTCTGGTTTTCTGATCTTTCTTATATCCGCGGCAACCTGGCCCACTAACTTCTTGTCTATACCTGAAATAGTTATAATATTCTTTTCAACCACAAATTCTACTCCTTCTGGCGCCTTGAAAAGAACTGGATGAGAAAATCCCAAACTCAAATCTAAATCTTTGCCCTTTAGAGCAACTTTATATCCGACTCCTTGCAATTCCAGCTTCTTCTCATAGCCTTTCTCTACTCCTTCCACCATGTTGAAAATGATGCTTCTGGTAAGCCCCCAGAAAGCGTAAAGCCTATTGATATCCTTCTTTGGAGAAACCAAAACCTGGTTTTCTTTGAATTCCACAATAATCTCAGGATTAAACACGAAAGCCAGCTCGCCCTTCGGCCCTTTGACGGTTATTTTATTGTCTCCGACGGTAACATTCACATTTGCTGGAACGACTATCGGTTTTTTTCCTACCTTACTCATATTTATAATATCTAGCAATTAAAGTTATTTTTAAATATTGTCTACCAAACCTTAAAAACAACCTCTCCTCCGAGACCCTGCTCTTTGGCTTCCAAATCAGTCATAAGACCTTTTGAAGTAGAGATTATCGCCAGTCCGTAGCCGTTCAAAATCTTCGGCATTTTGTTCTTGCGAGCATATACTCTCTGTCCAGGTTTGCTGATTCTCTGGATTTCAGAAATGGCATATTTGTCCTCGAGCTTCTTAAGCACGATTTCCAAGGTTACCTTGAAACCCTTTTTGTATTGAACTACATCATCGATATATCCTTCTCTCTTCAAAATCTTGGCGACTGCCAATTTGAATTTGGAAGAAGGCATCTGTACTTTGGTGTGGTTAGCTCCTTGCGCATTCCTTATCCGAGTGAGCATATCCGCTATTGGATCTGTCATAGTCATATCAAAAAATTAACATTATTTATAAAAACACACCCTCTAAAATGAAATTACCAGCTACTTTTCTTGATTCCAGGAAGCTCCCCTTTACTTGCCAGTTCCCGAAAACAAATTCTACAAATACCGAACTTTCTGAAGAAACCATGGTTTCTTCCGCATTTCCAGCATCGACTTATCGTACGAGTTGAAAATTTCGGCTTTTTTTGTGATTTTACTATTAACGCTGTTCTTGCCATAATAATTATTCTTGATTTGTTTAATATTATTGACTGATTTTATCTACGATTGGGAAACCAAGCCTTTTCAGGAGTTCATACCCCTCATCATTCGTCTTGGCGCTGGTTATGATACTGACCTCCATTCCGAAGATGGTTTTGATATTATCTCTTGTTATTTCCGGAAAAACAATCTGTTCTTTGAGTCCGATGTTATAGTTCCCTTTACCATCAAAAGCCTTTCTTTTAACACCACGAAAGTCCCTAACTTGAGGAAGAACGACATTTACAAGACGATCCATAAATTCATACATCTTTTCTCCTCTCAGTGTAACCATAGCTCCCACCGGAACACCTTCTCTGATCTTGAATCCCGCAACCGCTTTTCTGGATTTGGTGATTACCGGCTTTTGTCCGACAATACCTTCGATGTCGCCGAGTATATTTTTCAAATCCTCGTCTCCATTCCTGAGGATAGTACCCAACCCTACATTAACGACAACCTTTTCCACTTTTGGAACGGCCATTACACTAGAATAATTGAGTGCTTTTTTCAAATCTGGAGCTACCTCTTTTGTATATTTTTCCTTTAATCTTGACTTGTACATAAGAATATTTTAACTTCTTTACTTATTTATCTTTAACCTTTGAATCAATCGTCTGTTTGCATTTTTTGCAAATCCTGTGTTTTTCTCCGCTTTCCAAGATCATATACTCTACTCTGGTTTCTTTGCTACAATTCGGGCAAACCAGGGTTACATTAGAAACATTAAGAGGCATAGCTACTTCAATGCGCTGCCCTTTGCCGCTGTCTTTTCCGGATTTTATATGTTTTTTGACAACATTCAACCCTTCCACCACGACTTTTGAATCCGCTGCAACGACTCTTGTAACTTTCCCGCTCTTTCCCTTGTCTTTGCCAGTTGTTATTTTTACTTTGTCATTAGTCTTGATTTTCATAACTATGTTTTAAACTTATATTATCTTGGAAAATTTACAAAACTTCAGGTGCCAACGAAACGAGCTTCATAAAACCCTTATCTCTAAGCTCTCTGGCAATCGGGCCAAAAACACGGCTCCCTTTAGGTGTCATATTGTCTTTATCGACAATAATGACAGCATTATCATCGAATCTTATATATGAACCATCTTTTCTTCGTAAAGCTTTTTTCTGTCTTACGATAACGGCCTTGGCAACCTCTCCCTTCTTGACCTGTCCGCGCGGTTCAGAAGCTTTTATGGCAACTACGATAACATCTCCAATGCCGGCGTATCTTCTTCTACTTCCACCGAGCACCTTGATGCATTTCGCCAGCTTTGCGCCGGAGTTGTCCGCAACCATCAATTTAGTTCCTTCTTGAATCATATAAATAATTTAGTAAACTTATAAAACTATTCAGCCGAAGATGCCACCCATCTCTTGTCCTTGCTCATAGGCCTGCCCTCAACGATAGCCACCTTATCTCCAACCTTGAATTTGTTTTTCTCATCGTGAGCCTTATATCTCTTACTCACTTTGTATCTTTTCTTATATTTCGGATGTGACTTCAAGGTAACGATTTCAACCACGATGGTCTTGTCCATCTTGTCGCTTACCACCGTACCTACTTTTTTGCTTCCTACTTTTACGGAAGCAACATCCTGATTACTTTTGCTGTTCATAGCTTATATAAAAATTAATTTATTCTTTTTCCATAGCCCTCTCGCTCAAAATGGTCTTGGCTATAGCAATATCTTTCTTAGCGACCTTTATCTCGTGACTTCCCTTGAGCTGTCTATTTGCCAATGAGAATCTTAATTTCTTCAGGGTTTCTTTTCCCTCTCTCACGACGCCTTGCAACTCCTTGTCTGATTTTTCTCTTATTTCTTTTGTCTTCATATGCAAAGTTATTATAAAATGATCCTATTTCTCTTTTATGACAAATCTTGTCTTGACTGGCAATTTGTGACTTGCCAATCTCATGGCCTCTCTTGCGATGTCTTCTTTAACACCGTCCATCTCAAAGAGTATTTTGCCCGATTTGACTACCGCAGAGAAATGATCAAGACTTCCCTTTCCACTACCCATAGGAACTTCAGCTGGCTTGAGTGTTATAGGCTTATCAGGAAAAATTCTGATCCAAATTTTTCCGCCTCTTTGAATATAACGAGTCATGGCTCGTCTGGCAGCCTCAATCTGACGACTGGTTATAAGCGAAGAGTCAACAGTTTTAAGAGCGAAAGAACCAAAAGCTATAGCGTTTCCTCGTTGCGCTTTGCCACGGATTCTGCCTTTCATCTGCTTTCTGTGCTTAATTTTCTTTGGCATTAACATAAACTTTGTCTTAATTTGAAATTATTATCTTTCTGCAAAAATCTCACCCTTATAAATCCAGACTTTTATACCTATGACTCCATATGTAGTGTTGGCACTGTATTTTGCGAAATCTACATCTGCCCTAAGGGTCTGAAGAGGAATCTTTCCTTCACTCAACCACTCAGCTCGTGCCATTTCCGCACCGTCCAATCTACCCGAAACCGCAACCTTTACTCCCTGAGCAGCCTTATTCTGCATCGTTCTTTCAATCGCCTGTTTGATAGTTCTTCTAAAAGGAGATCTCTTCTCCAAACTTTCTGCAATTGATTGCGCAACAAGCATAGCGCTAATTTCCGGATTTCTGACTTCGATAATATTTACTTTGACATCGGTCCTTTCCGGTTTGACTCTTTTTGCAATGTCAGCTTTCAAATCTTCAGCTCCAGTTCCACCTCTTCCGATAACGACTCCAGGACGGGCAGTGTGGATATTGATGATTATACTATTCGAAGATCTCTCAATGACAATATTTTCAACGGCCGCCTTTGCAAGCTTTTTTTCCAGATAAGTCCTGACTTCAACATCGTTTTGCAGATATTCTTTATAATTTTTCATATTGAACCAGTTGGACTTCCAGGTTCTAATGACTCCCAGCCTATGTACAAATGGATTTACTTTGTGTCCCATATTATTTTCTTAATTTAGAATTTATTTTTACCTATTATTTTCCGGCTTTCGCTTCTTCTTTTTTAGGCTCTGCCTGATCCATCGTCTCGTCCATATCTGCCGGTTTTTCTTCCTTTTTTATTCCCTTTTTTTCAGGAGAAGCCTTTGCCTCTTCTTTCTTGCCAGACTCTTTCTCATCAAGAAAAATTTCTATCGTGCAAGTCCTCTTGTGAATAGCTGACGCTCTTCCCATCGCCCTTGGTCTCCATCTTTTGAGAGTAGGTCCCTCGTTGACGATTATATTTGAAATAAAAAGGCTATCCTCATCAAGATTAAAATTATTCTTCGCATTGGCAACGGCAGAATTTAGAAGAGTTAAGATATTACCAGAAGATTTCTTGGTTGAAAACTGAAGCTGGATTTTAGCTCTCTGAATATCTTTCCCCCTGACAACATTAGCCATCAATCTGACCTTTCTGGGCGAAATTCTTAAATTTTTCAATTTTGCGCTAACTTGCATATTTATAATCTTACTTTTCTAATTTAAAAACTATTTTTTTACGGTTGCAGCAGCTTTAGTCTCCTGATCCTTTTGCATCTTTCCACCGTGTCTTGTAAATTTCTTCGTAGGAGAGAATTCTCCAAGCTTGTGTCCGACCATATCCTCGGTAATAACAACCTCAATATGCGCCCTACCATTGTGTACGCCGAAAACGAAACCAACCATTTCAGGCGAAATCGTCGAACCCCTGGACCAGGTCTTGATGACTGTCTTGTCTCCCTGCTTCAGGTTGCTGACTTTTTTGAGAAGTTTAGGATCCACGAAAGGACCTTTCTTTAACGATCTTGACATAATATGTAAAAATTAATTATCTCGATTCTAACTATTTTTTGTTCTTCTTCTTTCTGCTGGTCTTGTATCCGAGAGCAGGTTTTCCCCAAGGAGTCTTAGGGTGCTTGAGTCCGATAGGTTGACATCCTTCTCCTCCACCGTGCGGATGATCACAAGGGTTCATGGCGCTTCCACGGACTTCCGGTCGCTTACCCATCCATCTCGCTCTTCCAGCCTTTCCTATGACAATCTTGTTATAGTTGACATTACTCACTTGGCCTACAGTCGCATATGCTTCTTCAGAAACGATTTTCACGACACCCGAAGGAAGACTTATGTGTGCGTATCCGGCATCAAGCGCAGTCAGCTTTGCAGAAGATCCGGCAGACCTGGCAACTTGAGCTCCCTTTCCTGGGAAAAGTTCAAAATTACAAATTGTAGTTCCCAAAGGAATCTTCCTAAGCGGCAAACGGTTTCCATTCCTGATCGGAGCTTTCTCTGAAAAAATGATGCTATCATCTTTTTTGAGTCCATCGGTAGCAAGTACATATCTTTTTTCTCCGTCGGCAAAAACAAGCAGCGCGATGAAAGCCGATCTATTCGGATCATATTCTATAGACTCTACTCGAGCAGGAATATCGATCTTGTTCATCTTGAAATCGATGATTCGAAATCTCCTTTTGACTGCACCACCCCTGTGCCTGGTAGTAATCGTTCCGGCACTTCCTCTTCCAGATTTACTGGTCATAGGTGCCAATAGACTCTTCTCTGGCGCCTTCTTGTCCAAAACTGAAAAATCATTGACGGTCATCCCTCTTCTTCCTGGCGATGTTGGTTTGTATTTTTTTATTGTTGCCATACTGCTCTATTATAATTCAAAAATTATTTACTTTATTTAGCCCCTTCCATAACATCTATGGAGCTTCCTTTTTTCAGAGTCACAACCGCTTTCTTAAATCCGCTTCTAGTATTCTCGATACCTTTATATCTCTTCGGCTTGCTGTGAGCCTTAGTTATATTGACACTCTCAACAGAAACCTTATAAAATTTTTCCACAGCTTTCTTGATTTCGGATTTGTTCGATGAAGCCGAAACCACGAACACATACTGTCCGAGCTCATTTGAAGAAAAAGCTTTTTCAGAAATATAAGGACGCTCTATAATCTCAAAGAAATGTATAGGAATCACTCCGCTTTTTTCCCTTTTCACGACTGCAGGCTTTGGGGTCGCCTTTCTTACGACAGATTTCTTGCCTTCCTTTCCGACAGAAGCCTTAACCTCTTCTTCGTCTTTTTTTATAATCTTATTCAAAATACTCATATCTTTTCCTAATTAAAATTCATATTTATAAGTCTCTTCAATCTTCTTGATACCTTCTTTGCTGACTATCAAGATATCGTTTTTCATAAGATCCACTACATTGACAGAATCTCCGGCGATGGTAGAAACATTTGAAATATTGTTTACCGATTTTATCATATTCCTATCTTTTTCTCCCAGTGCCATCAAAGCTTTGCTTTTTACTGACATCTTATCCAAAAAACTGATCATCTTCTTGGTTGACGGTTTTTCCAACTCCATTTTCTCAAAAACCATTATCTTGTTCTCTTTCAACTTATCAGTAAGAATCATGAACAAAGCTTTCGCCTTCATTTTCTTATTAACTTTCTTACTGAAATTCCTATCACTAGTAGGTCCGAAAGTCACTCCTCCACCCTTCCAAATCGGAGACCTGCTTGAACCGTGTCGCGCTCTTCCCGTACCTTTCTGCTTCCAAGGCTTCTTACCTCCACCGCTGACTTCTCCTCTGTCTTTGGTATCGGCTATGGCCACTCTGGAATTTGCCATCTGCGAAACTACCACCTGATGAATCAGATCTTCATTGACTGGAACATCAAAAATCCTTTCGGAAAGATCCATCTGTCCTGATTCTTGACCTTCTAGATTGTAAACTTTGATTTTCATAATATTGAAACAAATTTTCTTAAATTGCTACCTTATTCAGAAACGATCTTCAGAAGAGATCCATTATTTCCAGGAACTGCTCCTTTTATAAGTATCAGATTCTGTTCTTTTCTAACCTCAACGACCTCAAGTCCCAATTGTGTAACCTGCTCGCCGCCCATCCTTCCTGCCATCCTCTTTCCCTTAATAACCCTTTCAGGATAAGTGGCACCGATCGATCCTACTTTTCTTTTACTGTGCTTCTGCCCGTGAGTAGCCGGTCCACCGCTAAAATTATGTCTCTTCATCGTTCCCTGAAAACCTTTAGCCTTGGAGATTCCAGTAACTTTTATTTTATCCCCGGCTTCAAACATAGAAACATCAATAGTGCTTCCACTCGGCATATCGGCCGATTCAACCCTGAATTCCCTCAAAAATTTAAAGAATTTGCCAACAGCGTTCAAATGTCCCGCCATAGGTTTGTTTGCTCTTTTGCTTTCTTCAAAACCAAGTTGAACAGCCTCATAACCGTCTCTGCCAACACTCTTAATCTGTGTGACATAGCAAGGTTCCGCTTCAACCACAGTCACAGGAACAACCTTCTTATCTTCTGCGATAAAAATCTGACTCATCCCCAACTTTTTTCCTAAAATAAACTTCATACTATTTTTATAAGCTTAACAAACAAAAAAATCGAATATTATCAACCAACTAATCGATTATAATATCCGATTTATTGGCTAATTCAGTATACTTAACTTTCCCGTAAAGTATTTATACTATAAGTACTTAAACTAGCAAAAAACATTTTATTGTCTACATTTTTATCTCCACGAACACGCCTGCTGGAAGGTTTAGATTCGTAAGAGCGTCTATGATCTTCGGGTTTAAGTCGACTATGTCAACTAATCTCTTATGAACTCTCATCTCAAACTGCTCTCTGGCATCCTTGTGAACAAAAGTAGACCTGTTTACCGTAAATTTGCTCACACTGGTAGGCAAAGGCACTGGGCCCCTGACTGATGCTCCATTCCTAAGCGCGGTTTCAACAATCTGCTTGGCAGATTGATCAATGACTTTGTGGTCATACGCTTTTATCTTGATCCTAATCTTCTGCTTACTAGAATCATTCTCATTTTCCTGTTTTTCTACCATTGCGATATATAATAATCTTTAATTAACAAAAATGGTAAACGAAAAATAAGAAGAGCTAACTCCTTATTTTATAATCTTGGTCACAACTCCGGCTCCGACAGTATGCCCACCCTCTCTGATAGCAAATCTCATTCCATCTTCCATAGCTACAGGTGAAATCAACTTAATAGTCAATTTTACTGTATCTCCAGGCATAACCATTTCAGTTCCTTCAGGAAGGAATACATCTCCGGTAACATCAGTAGTTCGGATATAGAATTGAGGCTTGTATCCTGAGAAGAATGGAGTGTGTCTTCCACCTTCTTCTTTGGTCAATATATATACTTCACTTTCGAATTCATTATGAGGAGTAATTGATCCAATTGCGGCCAAAACTTGACCTCTTTCAACTTCTTCTTTTTTAATACCTCTAAGGAGGACTCCAGCGTTGTCTCCAGCCTGTCCTTTATCCAACTGTTTGTTAAACATCTCAATTCCAGTGACAACAACTTTTCTAGTATCTCTGATCCCGACCAATTCAACTTCATTGTTAATATTTATAACACCTCTTTCGATTCTTCCAGTAACGACAGTTCCTCTACCTTCAATTGAGAAGATGTCTTCAATCGGCATCAAGAAAGGTTTATCGATGTCTCTTTTTGGTTCAGGAATTTTTTCATCAAGGGCCTTTACCAAATCATAAATCGGTTTACAACTTTCACAATCTTCTTTTCCGCAAGAGCATTCCAAGGCTTTCAAAGCTGAGCCTCTAATAACAATGGCATTTGCTCCGTCAAACTTATATTTAGTAAGGAGTTCTCTAATTTCTTCTTCAACCAAATCTATAAGTTCTGGATCATCAACCTGGTCAACCTTGTTTATAAAAACAACAATTTCTGGCACGCCCACTTGATAAGCCAAAAGGATATGCTCTCGAGTCTGAGGCATAGGTCCATCAGTGGCAGCCACAACCAAGATAGCACCGTCCATCTGAGCGGCACCTGTAATCATGTTCTTGATATAGTCGGCGTGTCCAGGACAGTCAACATGGGCATAATGTCTCTTTTCTGATTCATACTCCTGGTGAGAAGTAGCAATGGTAATACCTCGCTCTTTTTCTTCTGGAGCGCTATCAATATCAGCAACGCCTTTTTTTGTAGCGGACATACCCTTTGCAGACAAACAAGAAAGCAAAGCTGCGGTCAAAGTGGTTTTCCCGTGATCAACATGACCAATGGTTCCAACATTGACATGAGATTTAGATCTATCAAATACTTCTGCCATTTTTTTATTCTCCTTTTTTAGTAATAACTCAGTATTACTTTAGAAATTAAATTAGTAAAAAATGATATATTAAAAAAATCAAAACAACAAAACAAAAATAGGCACCTAAACATTCTAGCACATAAAAAAATTTTGGCAAGTACCTCTACCAAAAAAGGTAATATTATTATAACATCAAAAATATCGATGTCAACTATGGTACTTTTGATCTCCTCTTAGACAATCTCGATAAGCCTCTTTTTGGCCTTATCTTCAATAAAATCTTTCTCCATCTGAGAAATTTCCCTGTCCCTCTGCTTATTCTTCCAGACATTTATATCCCGGTTAATTTTGTCCAAAAGGGCCATTTCGGAGCCGATAGAGTTTTTAGTGTCCTCAAAATCCAGATATTCATCCACATTTATTATAACAAAAGCAGGTTTTTCGTCTTCCACTATAATAGCTTTACCTCCAATGATCTTCATAAGTTTTTTGACCTTGTCGAAGCTACTTTCCGTCATAAAAAAAGATTATATCAAGACCAATACAGCTTACCATAATTATTTCTCTTGTCAAGCTAAAATGCGCTAAGAGCACAAGAATCTGCATTCATTTTTAAAACAGTGACCCCCCACCACCCTTTTCCTTATGATTCTCGATTGTTTCATAAGATTACTCTTTATAAGGAATGACCCAACAAGCTATTTTAGGCAAATGTTCTGTTTTATTAATTTTTACATTTTAATTCCGCAAAGAGTTAATTTTCTTTATATATATCTTCCTCTTCACTAAAAGTCGAATAATCAACCGTCAATTCCTCTCCCTTGGGAATATCGCACAAGGCATAAAATTCATAGCCATTGGAAACTGTATTCGGCTCTTTTGACTCATTGATGTACCAGGCGACAGTCAAATCGTTAAAACTTTCAGGACAGCAGTATTTACCATCTTCTATGGCGCAAAAATCTTCATAAAGCCTCTTTGTATCTTCATCAAGGTCGACGATAGCTTCTTTATCTACCAAAAAAGGCTCTCTATTGTCATCGCCAAAAACATTTGTACCCTTAGGAATATCTCTAATGGCAAAAATCCCGACACCATGAATCTTGGAACGACCTAGCCTCACATAAACACCGCTATGTGGCAATTTGCCCACCGATTCTTCTACTGACATATAATTCTTATTTTATAAAATTATATTTAAGAAAACGACAAACGATAATTAAGCCAGATATATCGTGCTAAAAAACTAAAAATATCGCAAGCGCCAATAATATTCTGTAAATAACAAAAATCTGGTAACTCTGTCTTTCAAGATATTTGAGCATGTATTTTATTGCCAGGTAACCGCTTGCGAACGCCGATAAAACACCGACGACGAGGCTGGTATCAAGAGACTCCATGAAGACCGGGAACTCTTTGATAGTCGCCCCTAAAATGATCGGGGTTGCCAGAAGAAAAGAAAATCTTGCCGCTGCAGTTCGATTTAAGCCCAAAAACAGCGCGGCAGTTATTGTGATGCCGCTTCGGGACATTCCAGGAATGATAGCAAGAGCCTGAAAGAGTCCGATGATGACTCCCGTCTTAAGGATAATATCCTTCTCGCCGATTTTTTTCTTACCAGTCTTGTCCGCAAAGAAAAGAAGTACCGCCCCGAAAAGGAGTGCAAATCCTACCAAGAGCGGATTGCGAAAGATGCTTTCGGCGTAATCATCCAAGAAAAGTCCTGCCAAAACTCCAGGTATGGTTGCAAGCCCGATGATAACTAAAGGATCTTTTTTTATTTTCTTTATTTTGAAAAACTCTCGGTCCCTATTTATAAAAATCCTTCCAGTCTGCCTCAAAAAATATGATTTGCTAATAATTTTTCTCCAATCTTTATAAAAATATATAAGGATTGCCATCAGTGTTCCAAAATGAAGGGCAACATCAAAAGCTAGACCCTGATCGCCCCAACCGAAAAGCTTGGGAAGCACGACCAAATGTCCCGAACTTGAAATAGGTAAAAATTCCCCTAGCCCCTGAATAATGCCCAAAACAATCGCCTGTAAAATTTCCATTTTATTTCGTTTAGAATTTTAATAAAGAAAAGAGTAGAGACCAAAGACCGGCAAGGATAAAAGCGACATACCAGAAACCTAGACCTGTAAAAGATAAGGATAGGAGCAGCAAACTGGAACCGACAACAAATTTTCCAAAAGCGAGAGACATTTCATAGAAAACAGCGTACTTTAAAAAGCTCTTATTAGTTCCCGCTGCGCTATAAACAAAAGTAAAATAAGGGTATATGATTCCCGATTTTAAAGTGTTAGAGAGAAAATTTACAGAAAGCACACCAAACCAGTTATTAACAAAAGGACGACAAAAATTTAGCCCGGCATAAAGTGCGGAATTGTATGCAACCCATTTTCTTTTCTTCTCTCTTGTAAGTTTATCAGAAATCCTACCTGCGTAAAGTTTTACAAGCGCGACCAGCACGGAAGCGACACTGACAACAAAACCGATAGTATGGAGACCGACTAGAAAAAGTGAGATAAAAATCGGCCAACCCTCAGAAACAATCAGCTCTTCTCCATATCCCGCGAAAGACATAGAATCCCTTCTTTTGTATATACCGCGCGGTTTCAAAAAATTTTTCATCGCCTCCCAATAGGAAAATTCGACGGACTTAAATTTCTCTTTAGTTAAAAGCATCGGAACAGTCGACAAAAGAATAATCAAAGAGACCAGCACAAACAAGGCTTTGAATCCAAAAATTGTTAGCAATATACCTCCGATTACCGGACCCAGCATCCCAGAAAACGACTCCAAGAAAGAAAGTGCGCCGACTTCCCTACCGCGATAACCGGTCTTGCCATAATGTGACATATCCGCGTGATAAGCGGGGCGAAGAAGCGTCTTGTCGGCGACGATACAAAGAAGGGCAAAAAAGATAAGATTGGGAGTAGTTTCCAACAGAGAAAGAGATAGATAGTACATTATCAAGAAGGGGGTGCTATAGAAAATGCAATGTTCAAAACCATATCTGGCCGCCGCCTTGGCACCAAGAGGTATAGTAAAAAAATATAGGAGATACAAAATCGTATAAAAAAGAAAAACAACCTGTATGGACCCATAAAGCCGATAGAGATAGATCGGTTCGAAAATCGAAATCATCGAAATCGCGAGATTCCGAACCGTTATGGAAAAATACAACTCTTTGATTTGCTGCTGCAAGTTGTGTTTCATATAGTATTTGCGTGCAAAATCCATCATAAAAATCAACCGATAAATTTTCTTAAAAAATCTTCGAATTTATCTTTGCCGACAGAGCCCATCCGGACCAGTTTAGGATGACTGACATCCGTCAGATTTATGATTACCGACGGGGTCGGGTCTTCAAGCGCGCCTGCGTCTATAATCAGATCGGGCAGAATCCCCGCCTCGGCAAACTTTTCTTTTATCTCGGAAACAGACAAGGAGTTTTCCTCACCGGAAATATTAGCGCTGGTCGCCGTTATTGGAAAATCGATTTTTTCAAACAGTTTTTTGATAAATTTACTGTCTGGGATACGGACTGCAATATTTTCCGTGTCAGCAGTCAGCACATAAGAAATCTTATCCTTCTTGCGCAATATGACCGTAACTGGTCCTGGCCAAAAACGGTTCAGTATCACTTCTGCGCGTGAATCAATACAAGCGACTCTCTTTGCCATCTCCATATCACGCACCAAAATAGAAATCGGCTTATTCTGATTGCGCTTTTTGATTTTATATATCCTTGAAATTGCGTTTTCATCGAAAGCATTCACGCCCAGTCCATAAATCGTGTCCGTAGGAAAAACGATCACGCCTCCGGTTTCCAAAACCTCGCGGGATTTTTCTGCTACTGCTTCGATTGTCTCTGGATTATTCTCGTCCAATCTTATTTCTTTCATGAGTATATTTTAGCACAAAAAAAGAGGCTCTGGAAGATAATTATCTTTTAGAGCTGATGTAATGAAAATCTTTTTCAGGTATTATTTTATAGATAAGCTCTGCTTCTTGGTAAGCAATAATCATATCTGTTACATGGATCATGCCAAAGGACATCCCTAACGCAATAGATAAAAAAAGTGTGCTTACTAAATATGATATGCCTACTAGTATAAGGCAAGCAAATATAAACAATAGCTCTCTTTTTCTGCTAAAATGGACAGTAAAACTTTTCCCTATATTGAGATCACCCGAACGCTTTTTGCATTCTTTTTCTGTCCTCCTAAAAAATACTGAGAAAAATCTATCTCCCCTCTTGGTTTGTAATAATATCCTACCTATATACAAAGCAAGAACATAAGAAATAACAAAAGCCAAGCCTACTATTGGGGAAATCTCCCCTGAAACATTTTGCAAAAGATCTGCCTCCTATGTCTTTTTTTAGAAATATAACACAAAAACAGAAAATAACAATGTTTATTTCCTGTTTGACTAAAAATATATTTTCCTACCCTATTTTATCACCGTCCCTGCAAACTTTTCCCCGTTCAGATATTTCTCCAGATTCTTAAGTTTCTTACCATTCATAATTGCAACTTCAAGCCCGAGTTTTTCTGCTTCGCGGCTGGCGATGGGGTCGAAAGGTTTGCTCATTCGCGGCTCCCACTTGTCACCCACGATTTTGCGGAAATCTGCCCAGGAAATATCTTTAATCTTTTTAGCATCCGGAAATTCTCTCGGATCCTTATCATAAGCATAATCAATATTGGAAAGATTAGCGACATTTTTTATCTTGTAGGTGTTGGCAAGATAGACCGCGTCATAGTCACTTGACCATCCCGGTTCATAACCGGCACCGACTATGATCGGCTTGGCAGTTTTCACTTTCTCATAAGGATTAACGATGATATCTTTATAGGCAAGTTTGCCGAATATTATTCGCACGAGATGGGCGTTATAACGCGTGGCATGGATTCCAAGCCAATCCAATTCCTCGTTAGACATCTTGCGAATCTGCTGTGCCGCATTATTATATTTGCGATTCAATCCCCCGCCGCCACAAACGATAATAAACCGATCCCCCTGCTCTGTGCGCTTTGTTATAAGTTCAATAAAACTTTTCAAAAATTTGTGATCAACCTCTTCAGGAACAATGAGCGAACCGCCGAGCGACAAAATATAAGTACTTCCTTTTTTCATAAATAGCAATATAAAAATTTATTAACTTTTTATAATTTAGCACGATAAAGACAATTGAGCAAATGAAAAAAATATTGTGCGGGAGTAGCTGATTCCAACCTACGCGGCTATCCTAAGCCGAAAAATGCGACATATGAGTTGGTTATTCCCGCGTAGGACAGCAGCGCAGACTGAAGTCTGCTACTCCATGTACAAAAAAGGACTATCCTTACAGAATCAAAAGGACTGTCCCTGCTTTGCCCCTAGGGAAAGTATCTAACCTTTTTAAATCTATTTCCTCAGCCCGATGTATTTGATATTATCCGAAACTTGACCCTTTATCAATTCCTCAAAAACCTTCTCTATGTCTTTGAGTCCGATGTTTCTACCTCCTAGTCCATACACATAGTTCTGCAATTTCGGTCTCTTCTTAAGATTATAAAGCGCCGACCGAACCTCTGTGAAAACCGGGCTGGTGGATCCGTAAGAATTGGACCTGTCTAAAACTGCTACCGCTTTTTTTCCCTCCAACGCTTTGGCAATCTCCTGTTCGGGAAATGGACGCATCACTCTGATTTTCAAAAGCCCGACCTTCTTTCCCTTCTTGCGTAAATCATCGACGACCATCTTTGCCGTACCACAAGTCGAAGAAAGTGCCACGATTACGAAATCTGCATCAACGGTTTTGTATTTTTCTATGAAATCGTATTTTCTGCCCGTAAGTTTATAAAATTCTTTATCAACTTCTTTGATTACTTTTCGAGATTCTTCCATCGCTTCTATCTGCTGATATTTATGTTCAAAGAAATAATCGAAAAGATCAAGCGGTCCGACCGTCACAGGTTTTTCAAGATTGAGAAGAGGATATTCCGGTTCGTATTTTCCCACAAAACTTTTCACTTTCTTATCGGCAAGAATCAAAACATTCTCCACATTATGCGAAGTGATAAATCCGTCTTGCATTACCATCACTGGCAATTGCACTTTTTTGTTCTCCGCAACTTTGAGCGCAATCAAAGTGTTATCATAAACCTCCTGTGCATTCTCACTATAAAACTGCATCCAAGAAGCATCACGCAAAAACATTGAATCGTTGTGATCGCAATGGATGTTTATCGGGGCCGAAAGTGCACGATTAGAAATTGCCATCAAAATCGGAAGTCTGGAACCGGAAGCGACATAAACAATTTCCGCCATCAGAGCCAAACCCTGAGAGGAAGTCGCCGTCATCGCCCTTCCACCAGCAGCGGATGCTCCCACAACAGCAGAAAGCGCGCTATGCTCCGATTCAACATCGATAAGCTCCGTACTGACTTTGCCGTCTGCCACAAACTGCGCAAAGGTCTCAATAATCGGAGTCTGCGGCGTAATAGGATAGGCCGCCACCACATCCGGATCAATTTGCCTCATCGCCTCAGCAACCGCAGCGCCTCCTGTCAGCGCCTCATATTTTTTACCTTTTAACTTTGCCATAATTTTTTTGATCATTTATTGTTTTTTATTTTTCGTTATGTTTTCATTATATCATTTTTTTTGAAATAAAAAAACAAGGTAAAAATCAAATAGAAATTTTATATTTCTTAAAATTTTCTATCTTAATTTTTAATCCTTGTATCTACCAATCCATTGATTGTCATGGCCATTCTCATTTCCACAACAAATTTTTCACGCGCTCTCTTTGCCCCCTCCCCTTCTTTAGACATATCTGTCACCCTTTTTTGATCCTTTTGGCTTTTCCCAAAAAAAATATAAAAAGGCAGCCCTTCCAAAATATCCAAAAAAGTTACGGATGTATTTCCTTTGAGAGACATTGAAGCTTCGGGGCCAAAAGTGATAAACTGATCAGCCAAGACATTAAAAAACTGTATTCCTATTTTTATTTTTTCTTCTTCATTATTGGGCAATTCTATATTTTTGCATTTTTCTTCGTTAGTTTCATATTTCTCATACCAAACAAATATCTTGGACTGATATCCCCTTCTTCTCTTCTCTTTTTTAAGCTTTTGTTCTGTAGCTTCCAGTCGTTCTTTTTCCTCCCATGTTAATGATGTTTTTGACTCTTCCAAAGGCACCCCTGTTAATAATTTACCAAACAGACTCATTCGGCTTGAGTCAACAGCTTGATCTAAGCTCACAAGTTCTCACCTAAACACAATAAACCACATCAAAACATATTTGTAAAGGGTACAAAAAATAGGAGAATTAATCCCCTGTTTTTATATAATAGATTGAAAACCGACTCTTACTTCGCGCCTTCCGCAACCATCTTATCTTTCCTTTGAATGCTCCATTTTAAAAGTGGTGGAGTGACTAAAGTAGTTAAAATAACCATAATAACGATAGCTCCGAAGACTGCATCGTTAATAACACCGAGTCCCTTTCCGACACTGGCAAAGATAAGTCCGACTTCACCTCTGGAAATCATTCCGATGCCGACAATCAACTTATTTGCTTCAGGGCATCTTACTCCGGCAGAACAGGCTTGTTTGCCGATAATAGAGGCTGCAGTAATTCCCAAGGCAATCAAAATGACCTGCATATCAAAAAACACTGACATATCAACTTGGATTCCCATCAGTACAAAAAAGATAGGGACGAAAATACAATAAAGAGGTTTTACCAAATCATCGATTGGGTGCTCTTTCTTATTTACGAAGATAACATCATCCAACACGAGCCCGGCAGCAAACGCACCGACAATCGCCGCCAATCCTACTTCAATTGCCAAGTAAGCCATCACGAACATAAAAAGAAATGCTGTTACAATTTTCATTCCTTCTACATGCATCTTAGAAACCCAAGCTCCGATTTTTGGAGCAGACCAGAGACCGATAATGACAGAGCCTGCTAGAAATGCCAAAGAAATAGAACTGGTATAAGCAATAGAACCCATGCTTATAGATCCAGAAACAATGATACCGCTAACGATAGAAAGAATTATAAGACCGAGAACATCATCAACAACCGCAGCTCCCAGGATTATTTTTGCCTCAGGAGTTGATAGTTTGCCCAAATCCTTCAAAACTCGAGCGGTAATTCCGACTGAAGTCGCCGTCAAAGTAGCACCTATAAAAAGCCAAGTGTTAAATCCTGCTTCTGGCAAAATCCAGCTACTGACATAATATCCCAAAACCATAGGAGCAGCTACACCAATGACAGCAACCAGCAAAGAAGAAACTCCGACCTTCATCAAATCTCTTATGTTTGATTCAAGTCCTACCTGGAAAAGTAAAATCATAACACCAAGTTCAGCCAAAGTGCTTATGATTTCATTATCAAAAAGATGTCCGAAAGAAAAAGCGCCTCCAGACAAAAGAGCAAAATTACCAATGATGATACCGAAAATAAGTTCTCCCAACACTGCAGGCTGCTTCATTTTTTCAAAAAGCTCCCCACCGATTTTCGCAGCAAACAAGATAATAACCAAGGCCAATAAAACTTGATCTATCGGCACAGCACCTTCAGCCGACTCTGCCGAACTCGCATATGAACTTAGCGGCATCAAAGCCACAGAGAGAACAATAATCGCTGACCACAGACTTTTCTTTTTTAACATTGTTTTGATTAATTTTTTAAAAGTTTTTTAGAACGAATTATATCATACATCCATAATGTCCGAATGTCAATATTCATTTTTTTCAAAAGAACCGAGTGGATATGTCTCAAAAAAAAGATCGAGAGCCAAAGCTACTATTGATGCGAGGAACAAAACCGGCAAATCACGATATATGTCCATAGTAAACAGCATAAATAAGAAAAAAAGATGAATGGAAATAGAGCAAAACAAGACAAATTTATTTATCTTTCCAACAAATTTTTTATCCCTAACTCCCTTAAAAAATAAATATGAAAAAATTAAAATTATCGCCAGCAGTACATAGCCCTGCATCGCCTGCACCCCTGGCATATTAGCATAGGAATAATCCTGCTTGGCAAAAAGTTTTATCGTCCCGCCAAGACTGGAAGCGCCAGAGAGAGCCGCGGAAAGATCGGTAAAAATCATAATCTGCATTCCGAGGAGAAGGGCGGATGTAAAAGGGGCGGCAAAGCGGATCATTTTCTGAAAGCCGGGTTTTATGAAATCCTGACGACTCAGATTTATAAAAAGCGCAAAAGTCCAGACGACTGCCAGCCAACCGAAGAAATTGCCATAAGGAACGCCGAACCACTGTTCATCAAGCGCAATCTGCCAACTCCAGAAACCGGCACGAATGGCGATAACATCCATGGATAGGTCGTAAAGAAAAGCGACCAGCGCCATCAAAAACGGCGACTGCCACCAGACAAAATCAAATCTGCCGACAATTTCAGAAGAAAGATAATAGGCAACCGCCCAGCCCGCACCGATTGCCAAAGGTACACCCAGAATTTCCAACGCGAAACCGGAATTATAAACATAAAACTGTTTAGACATATAGATATTCAGTGCCTCCAAAATTATTCCATATGCAAAAGAGAGAAGGAGAACTTCCCTGATGTCTTGATTCTTTCTCTCATGAAAAAAAATCATAAGAAACAAAAAAATAGCGCCGAGTTCAAAAATAAAAAAATATGGATTCATCTTCTGCTAAAAAAATTTTAAAATGTATACGCACGAGGTTATGCGATACGCTAATCCAAAACTTCGTCGATAACACCTCCGCCCAACACCCAATCACGCTGGTAGAAAACCGCCGACTGCCCGGGCATCACGGCACGACTCTTTTTTGAAAGCCTCACGAAAATCTTATTCTTTTTTTTCAGGATTGTCGCCGGAATTTCTTCCATACGATATCTGATTTTCGCTTTAACCTTAGCAGGGAATTCCGGCGCTTTTCCGTCAATCCAGTGCGCCTCGCAGAGAGTGAACTCACGCGCCAATAATTTTTCACTGTCCGTCTCGTTGCTGACAATCAATCTGTTATTCTCATAATCTATGCCTATCACGAAATATGGACCCGTACCACCGATGCGGATATCTCGCCTTTGCCCCAAGGTATAGAAAGGAAGACCGCGATGCTTTCCGAAAACATTACCCGCTTCGTCCACAATGTCACCTTCTTTCATTTTCACCTTTTGCCGTTTCAAAAAATCACCATAATATTTCTCCCCGATAAAGCAGACTTCTTGGCTCTCGAGTTTATTATAAACGAATAAGCCTTCCTTGCGAGCGATTTCGCGCACCTCGTCTTTTGTAAAATCGCCCAGCGGAAAAATAATTTTCTTCAGCGTCTTTTGGTCTAGGTTATACAAAAAATATGATTGATCCTTATTGTCATCTTTCGCTTTAAAAAGTTTGTAAGAATGTTTTTTTCTTCCCGCATCGCCGACAGAAACCTCTTCTTTAATTCTCGCGTAATGCCCGGTCGCGACAAAATCCGCTCCAGATTTAAGCGCCTTCTCGACGAAGACTCCGAACTTGATATCACGGTTGCACTTCACACAGGGATTCGGGGTCCGCCCCGCAGCATATTCATCCAAAAAATATTTTACCACTTCCTTCTTAAAATCGTTCTTCATATTCCAAACGAGAAATTTCACGCCAACTGCTTCGGCGACTTTTCTGGCATTCTCTTCTTCTCTCTCCGAGTTTTTCTCCGCGAGAGAATCTTTTTCCCGCCAGAGCTTCATATAAACTCCGATAACATCGTAACCCTTTTTTTTAAGAAGCATCGCAGTGACGGCGGAATCAACACCCCCCGAAAGCCCGACAATGACTTTCCTGTTTTTTCCTTCCTCCATAATTATTCTTTTAGATTATTTATAGAACTCGCGCAGCACTTTATCCTTCTTGAATTTATCGATGTTCTTATTACATTGCTGGTAAAATTCCGGATAATGGATGCGGTTAATCCATTTCCGACGCCGAAGATCCAACTGCCGATATGGCTTTTTCTGATGATGAGCTAGTTCGTGCGCAATCACAGCCAAGATACTGCTATACTTTTTCGGCTTCTTCAATTTCTGCGTATAGATATCGATTACCACTAGTTTAGATGCGAGGTTAGTATATCCAAGTTTATATGACCGAACATAGCCATCCCCCGCCCGCACAACCTTGGGCTGAAAAGTAAAACCCTTCATCTTAAGAGTTCGACAAGCGTGTTCAAAAATTAGCCGACATATTTCTTCGTGGGTCATAGATTATAAAAAATATTTCTACATCAAAACAATAACTTTTTTTACTTCTTCAGACAATTCTTTAGTGTCTTTTATAATGGATATAACCGCCCTTTCCATATCCAAGAGACTCTTATTCTTCCCCCTATAGATAAAGTCCTCGCCAGAAAAACTCACATCTTTATCAGTAAAAAATCTATTCAATATTTCAAAAGATTGATTATTGATTCTTTGTCTTTTTTTACTATAAAAAGTTTTTCTTGTATATCCTTGTCTTTTATCTTAAGTATGCTCTCCATGTCAATATAATCAAAATAAAAAAGAGGATCCGTTAGAGCACAACCCAGAGCCTTATGTTCCTGCATATGATAAATCTGAGTATCTAAATATTGAATATTATTATTCAAATCATCAAAATACATCTCCAATGATTTCTTTATTGAGGTTAAATATCCCTTATTAATCCTTCTCTTTTCTAAAAAATCCCTAAGACACACAAGAATGAAGGCAAAAAAAGCACCCCAAAAAGCTGCCACAGAAGGATTGTCAGATACTTCATATAACTCCGTTAGCAGATACACTACGCCATTAGAGAAAAAGAAGATAACTGCAAAAATATAATTTATATCTACAAAAAATGACACAACAAAAAGAATAACAAAAGAAGCGATGATTGTTTTTCGATTAACCTCATACCATTCTTTTATTAATTTTATTTTTGTGTCTATCTTACTTGTATTGTTCATAAACATATCTTTTAAAGCCTATAAACTCTTTCCCAAACTCCAGGGTCGCTATGCTCATTTCAGAATAACAGAAAAAGAAAGCTTCTGTCATTCTTAGCGGAGCAAGGCGGAGTCGAAGAATCCCTTCATTTCGTTAATACTTTAACATTAACATTTTTTCGTTAAATATCACAGATTCCGGATCGAGCCCGGAGTGACACAGGTGGAGTTTGGTGAAATATGGTCACGGGATTCCGGATATTTTGGAGTACCAAAATTCCGGAATGACAAGGCCGAGGATACCGACAAGAGGGATTCTGACAAAACAGAAGTACTAAAATTTCAAAAAACAGTATTAGCCAATATCAAAAAACTTAGTTTAATTACGGCGTCGCAGTCGTAGCCTCCTTTGGATTCTCCCCCGTCAATCTTTCTCCGTAATACCAACTCAGGATTTCTTTTGCAATCGGAACGGAAGCGTAATGTCCTTCCCCTCCTCCTTCAATCATAATTGCCATCACAATTTCCGGATTCTCATAAGGCGCATAAACCGTATACCACGCATGAGATTTTGTATTGCCGGCATACTGCGCAGTTCCGGTTTTTCCCGCTGATTCGACTTCCAGAACGGAAAGGGAAAGTCCCGAGCCGGAGATCACATTTTCCCTCATTCCCTTTTGCACCCATTCAATATTTTCCGCATCTATAAAATCTTCGCGAATGACTTCACTTTCTATATCCCTGACCACATTGCCCTTCGAGTCGACAATCTTATCAACGATTTGCGGTACATATAAGGTTCCACCGTTAGCAATCGCTGCAGTGTAATTCGCGATTTGGAGCGGAGTCGCCAAAACATCACCCTGCCCGATTGACATATGATAAGTGTCACCGATATACCAAGGTTCATCCTTCACTTCCCTTTTCCACACTGTGTCAGGGATAAGTCCCGTCTGCTCGCCTGGAATATCGATGCCCGTCAATTCACCCATCCCGAACAAATTGGCATATTTCTTGATCCTATCCACACCAAGGCCCGTTATGTCGCCATAACCGCCACCGACAGTATAGAAATATACATTGCAGGATTGAGCAATCGCTTTTACCAGGTTAACCTGCCCGTGTGCCTTCCAGTCAACAAAGGTCCAGCCGCCGAGACCTATATAGCCGACATCTGTGATCTGACGAGTCGGAGATATTATATTCTCCTGCAAAGTGGCTGCTGCCATCATCGGCTTGAAAGTCGAGCCTGGAGGATATTCTCCTTCAATCGGACGATTAAAGAGAGGATTATTGGGATTTTTGATAATTGCATCATATTCAGAAGTACTTATACCACCCGCAAAAAGATTGTTATTAAAAGAAGGGTAACTGACCAAGGCAAGTACCGCACCATTTCTTGGGTCGATGGCGACAACAGAACCTCCTGTACCTTTGAACTTCTCAACTGCTGCTGCCACCTCGCCATAAAGACGCTTCTGCAATTCTGCATCTATATTCAGAACAAGATTATTTCCAGAAACCGGCTCCGCTTTTCCAACCACGCGATTCACTCTCCCCAGAGAGTCTACCTCCATCTCTTCCGTTCCATAGATGCCACGCATCTCTTCCTCATAGGACAGTTCCAACCCGTCTTTTCCTACAATGTCCGTAAGTAGATAGTCGGGGTATTTTTCCAACTCCGATTGGCTTATCTTGCCGCTATATCCGATGATGGGAGAAAAATATTCGCCGTCGATATAGTCACGAATTGCGCTATTTTCAAGCTCGACACCACCCATATCCTTTATCTTCTCATCAATAACCAGAGCCTTTTCCTTGTCTATATTACTCATAATGGGAAAAGCCTCATAAGAGTTCGGGGTCACGCCTTCAATCTTTTGGGCAAAGGATTCTTCACTCTCTCCTATGATCCAAGCAAGCTCAGCGACCTTCGTATCGATGTCTTCTCTGTTCTTGAAAAAATCCGCCGGAATCATTACCAAATCAAAGACCGGAATATTATATACGACCTGAGTCATATTACGATCATAAATGATTCCGCGAGAAGATTTGATCTTCACAGTACGAATATAATTTTTCTCGGAGATGGAAGAATAATAATCACTTTTTATTATCTGCAGATAGAAAAGCTGGAAGAAAAAGACTGCAAACACCAAAACGAAAACCTTCTGCAGGTCCTTTATTTTTTTGTTGTCAAAATAGTTATCTATTTTTACGCTGCTCTTGTTCCTAGAATCAAGAAGTATCTCTTCGAACTCGATTTCAGCTTTTTTCTTTTTTATAAAATATGAAGACATCGCTTATTTGGAAATCATACGAATAAAAGGATGGACAAAAATTGCGGATAAAATCAAATCCCAGGCGGTCCTTTGCAGAAGAAAACCATAGTCAGGGCCGATCTCCGCGCTAAAAACGAAATAAAAAATAAAAAAATACAGGAGATTACAGAAAATAGCCGCAAGCGCAGCAAAAATAATTATTTTTGCAAAATTCCTCTCTTTGATGAATTTAGCTTTTAAGAAGCAGACGAAGAGCAGGGTCATTAAAAAACAAAACGGAAATATCCCGAAACCCGAAGAAGAAAAAATATCAAGAACCACCCCAGATAGAAAGGCTACTATCAAAAAATCGGAGTCACAGGAAAGAAAAGCACCAGCAACCAGAATCATCAAGATTAGATTGGGAGAGAAAAAACCAAGAAGCTGACCGAACAATGTCGTCTGCAAAAAAAATGCGGCCAGCAGGATGATTACCAATTTATAATAATTCACTTCGTTATTCATTTTTTGTGACCAAAAATATTTCTTCAAGCCTGCTAAAATCCGAAAAAAGTTCTATTTCCGCGCTCTTAAAAACCACATTAGGAGACTCTTCTATTTCAGCAATCCTTCCAAGGATAAGACCGCCCGGAATTCCTTCCTCGAAACCGGAAGTGATGATAAGGTCACCTTTTATAAGCTCTTCGCTCTGATCGATCATCTCCAGCTCCACGCCCGTTCCATATTGCCCCTTAACAAGTCCGTTCGCACGCGTCGTCTGAGAAAGACAATTCACAGAGCTTTGCGGTGAAGTGAGAAGAATGACTTTCGAATAGTCTTCAAAAACTTCTGACACCTTTCCGATCATTACTCCTCCCGCGATAGTAACAGCGCTATTCTTTTCGACACCGTCCGCACTGCCAAGATTTATAACAACGGATTTTTCATAACTATCAGGACTCCGACTTATGACTGATCCCTCTTTGAAAGTCAGACAGTCATCCTCGCCGCATAGGTCTTCCTTGAATTTGAGCTGTTTATTCAAGAGCTCATTTTCCCTGTCTACCTCCTGTAATTTTGAAAGTTCAAAAGTAAGTCGGATATTCTCTGCCTGCAACTTTTCATTCTCCTCCTTGAAATCGCCGATATCCTCCAGTGTCTTAAAAAAATTCACTACGCCGCTGGAAGAAGAATATAGCCTAGATTGTATTGGCGAAAAAAAAGAGAAAAGCGCGCCTTTAGCGCTCTGCATATATCCCTGTCTATCAAGAAAAATCATAATAAAAAGGATTATGAACAAGAAAAACAGGGTTTTAAAATCAATAACTTTCTTTTGCATAACAAGTTCTTACTAGATAGGAGATTTCTCGTTTTTCATTGAAACCAGGACTTCTTTCAGTTTGTCTATGTCTTCCAAAACGATTCCGGCTCCTCGCGCCACTGCCGTCAGCGGATCGTCGGCAACTTTTACCGGCATCTTGGTCTGTTCACTGACCAATTTATCAAGCCCCTTAAGCATTCCACCTCCCCCAATAAGAACGATTCCTTTACTCATAATATCAGCGACTAACTCAGGAGGTGTTTCTTCGATTGTCGCCTTTATATTATCCACGAGAATTTTCACGGAACGGGAAAGGGCTCGACGCACATGTTCATCGGTGACTATGACCTCTTTCGGAAGACCGGTGACCAAGTCTCTTCCTCGCATCGGCATCTCAAGTTTCTCCTCCAAAGGATAAGCGGAACCGATTGCAATTTTAATTTCCTCTGCTGTTTTTTCGCCAAGAAGCAAATTGAATTCGTCACGCGCAAACTGTATAACATTTTCACTAAGTTCATCACCGGCGATACGAAGACTCCTGCTGGCAACGATTCCACCGAGCGATATGACTGCAACTTCAGTAGTACCGCCTCCTATATCGACGATCATGTTTCCCGCCGCATCCTGCACCGGAAGACGGACTCCGATTGCCGCTGCCATCGGCTCCTCGATAAGATATGCTTCACGAGCACCGGCACTGATAGTCGCATCTATGACAGCCTTCTTTTCCACCTCAGTAACTCCTGACGGAACACCAACAACCACGCGCGGTCTGGGAAAAATCGAGAATGATTGTTGATGAACTTTATCAATAAAATATTTAAGCATCTGCTCCGTAACTTCAAAGTCCGAGATAACTCCGTCAACGAGAGGTCTGGTTGCTACGATATGTCCCGGAGTCTTACCGACCATTTTTTTCGCTTCCTTCCCGATTGCCAAAATTTTTCCAGTTTTTTTGTTAACCGCCACTACAGAAGGTTCATTGATTACGATCCCTTTTCCCTCCACATAAACAAGCGTATTTGCCGTCCCCAAATCGATCCCGATATTGTGACTGAAATAGCCGAATAATTTATTAAACATAAAAATTCAAATTATTACAAGTAAAAATCTCTCAGCTTCTAGTATAGCATAAAAGGAGGAAATGGCAAAAAATGCCGCTTCTTTCAGAGGTTTTACAAAAATATGTTTTCATCTGTCATTCCGGCCTCCGAGCCGGAATCTGTGTCATTTTACATTTTACTCTATTTTTTAGCATTTACGCTATATAGCTTAAGATATTAAAAAGTTCAACATGACACAGTTTTTAAGATAGTATTACAAAAAATTACCACAAAAAGCAGCAGACTCGAATCTGCTGCTATATAAACCTTTAGATAAAGTTTTTTAGATAATGCTGCAAATCTCCGAGCTTTATGATTTCAAAGCCCTCCTCACTTCGCTTCTTGATTTCGACTCCGTCCTGCCCTAATGTCTTAGCACTCACTACGACACGGAGAGGGATGCCGATCAAGTCAGAATCTTTGAGTTTTACACCCGCTGACTCACCACGGTCATCAAACAAAACTTCAACCTTCTGCTGCTGCAAATCGTTATAAATTTCTTCGGCTTTGTTTTTCACTTCATCGCTATTCCCAAGCGACACTAAATGAATTTGATAAGGTGCAATTTCTTTCGGCCAAACAACCCCCTTTTCATCACTTAGAATTTCTACTACTGTTCCCATCAAACGACTTGGTCCGATTCCATAACAGCCCATCATAACCGTCTTTTCTTTTCCATCACTATCCAAAAATTTAAAATTGAAAGGATCAGTAAAACGATTTTTGAGCTTGAAAATATTTCCGACCTCTACTGCTTTTTCGACATGTAAATCGCTACTGCCGCACTCGGGACATTTTCCATCTAGCTCCTCAACTACTTCCTCATTAATGGCGATGCCGCATTTATCGCAGATATGGATATTATCTTCTCCGGCATCGGTCAAGGTCTGAAACTCATGTGAGTATTTGCTGAAATCACCACCTGAAGCATAAGTGAAATATGTCTTATCGCCGAGCCCGACTCTTTTGAAAACTTTGGAATATGCGTCTTTAGCTTGCAAGTAAAATTCATCCAAGCTTTCTTCGCTGGTGTGGAATGAATATAAATCTTTCATCACAAATTCGCGTCCACGCAAGATTCCTGACTTGGCTCGCTTCTCGTTGCGGAACTTCGTCTGAATCTGATATAGTGAAAACGGAAAATCTTTGTATGACCTAACATATTTTTTAGCAAGCGGCGTCACTGCTTCTTCGTGCGTCCACCCCAACCCAAATTCCTTGTCCAGATTTGTCTGGACTTTCATCATCACATCGATATCCCAACGACCGGTCGTCTGCCAGTCTTCTTTTTTCTGAAGCGCGCTCATCAAAATCTCCTGCCCACCGATTGCGTTCATTTCTTCACGGACAATGTTTTCAATCTTCGAAAGCACCCGTTTTCCAAGTGGCAAATAATAATAGACGCCCGCCATCAGTTTATCAACAAAACCGCCACGAATAAGAAGCTGAGCATTCTTACTCACCTCGTCCTTAGGCACTTCATATATTGTTTTTCCGAATAATTTAGATTGTTTCATAGAGATTTATTAGGTATTGACAAATTTTGATTTATATAGTATAGTTCAAAGTTAACTTTTCTCAAAGAAAAAATAAAAAAAATAAAGGGAGGTGAGAAAAGTGGCAACTAAAGAGATAAGAAAAAAAGAGGGAGTAGAAATGACCACCACTCCAAGAGAAGAGAGAAAGGAGCTTCCGGAAATAAAAGAAGCTCACATGAAAAAAGTAACTGGAGTGGTAATAGTGAAATAAACCGCTCCAAAAAGGCTAATTAATCCTAAAAAACGGATTTGAAAAACGGCCTTTCTTTTTTGTCTCAATTTTCTGTTTTTTTCATCTGTCGTCCTGAACGGAGTGAGAGCGGAGCCGAAGGATCTCTTCACTAGATATAAAAGTTGCTATAAGAATAGAATAGTATAAATAATCGTAATGAAGCGATTCCTCGACAAGCTCGGAATGAAAAAGTCTTATTTTGTATGTCCAGCTATCAGTGTTTTGTGACAACGGAATTAGCGAGGATTATCACACACAAGTTATGCTCCAAAATAGAGAGAGTCGCATACTTTTTCTTTTTCTTGCGTTGGATAGCAGCGCAGACTGAAGTCTGCTACTCCGCGCACCGATATAATTTACAAAGAACTTTAAAACATTCCCACAATCCGCTCCCAAATCCCCAAACGCGCGATGTCTTTGAAAGTGACAATCACCATCAATAACATCAAGAGCATAAAACCTGCGTTATGGATTTTTGCTTCGAATTCCTGACTGATCGGTCTTCCCTTGATTTTTTCCGCAATCAAGAACACGATTCTTCCTCCATCAAGTGCGGGAAGCGGAAGGATATTAAGAATCGCCAGATTGATACTGATAAGCGCGGTAAAATTTATGAGCACCAAAACTCCCAACTGTGCCGCCTGCTGTGTCATCGAAACCATCCCGACCGGACCGGACACTTCCATCGAAGTCCCCCCTGTATAAAGAAGTTCCCTAAAAAGGGCAACAAAAGAAAGAATGATCAAATATGCCATATCTGCAGTATAGACAAAGCCTTCCCTGATCGCCCCCAACGCAGAATATTGCACTACTGCCAATCTTGAGATAGAGATTCCAGTGGCCCCCTGTCCTTCAGGAGGATTACCCCTGACAAATATTTCCTTATCAATCGTTTCGCTGCCTCTTTGAATGGTGATAGCCGCAACACTGTCTGGATGTAATTTAGTATAGCTTTCAAAATCATCCGTATCATCAACCTCGATATCCCCTATTTTCAAAATGCGGTCCGTCGCTTCCAATCCCGCCTCTTCTGCAGGACTACCAGCAACCACGCTATTGACCTGCACATAGATTTCATCGATATTCGCCGGAAGATTATTATCAGCAACGCCGGAAATGTCTTGAGGAAATTTGGCAAATAAAACGAAACTGAAAAGTGCCGCCGCCAAAAAAAAGTTCATAATGACTCCGGCAGAAAGAATGAGCGCTCTCTGCCAAACCGGTTTGGCGCCAAAACTTCTAGGATCATCACGGTTTTCTCCGTCTTCACCCGCGATTTTAACGAACCCCCCAAGGGGAATCCAGTTCAAAGTATATTCAGTCTCCCCCTTTTTCTTCCCGAAAATTTTAGGGGGAAAGCCGAGCCCGAATTCCTCAACTTTTACATCAAAAAATTTCGCCGTGACAAAATGTCCTAGCTCGTGAATAAAAACGATCACGCCCAAGATCAGAAGAAAAATAATTATGGTTGAGATTGTCATTTATTTTTTTATTATTTATTTTTAGTTATGCGACTCGTCTGAAAAATCATATCTTCATTATCTCGTCCTCTTTCTTTTTTGTCTCTTCTTCCAACTTTGTATTAGCCTCTTTCACAACTTTCTGTATCTCTTCTTGTTGAGCGAATTTGTCATCTTCACTGATACCCCCATCTTTTTCAAGGTTCTTGATTTCCTTCATTGCATCTTCTCTTATATTACGCACACCTATGCGGGCATTTTCCAAAATCTTGTTAATCAATTTCACAAGTTCCTTTCTCCTCTCTTCGGTCGGCTGAGGAACCGCTATTCTAATAAGCTCTCCATTGTTATTCGGATTAAGCCCAAGATTTGCCAGATTAATTGCCTTCTCAATTTCCCTGAGCTGAGTTTTATCAAAAGGCTGAATAGTTATCGTTCTCGGGTCAGGGATCCCGATTGTAGCAAGCTGCTTAAGTGGAGTAGGCGTTCCATAATATGCCACTTCGATGTCCTCCACCAAATGCGGAGTTGCTCTGCCGACACTCAGAGTAGAGAGTTCCCCCTTGAAAAAAATGAAGTTCTTTTCTAAATTTTCTTTTAATAGATCTATGTCCATAATTTTAATAAATTACTGATATCTAATTATTACTTTTTGGGCTTAACATAGTAAGATCCCACATATATGATGTTTGGGTCCGTATGATCACTGACAGTATATCTTACATCACCCAGTATAGGTATGTCAAAACTTGACCAGGAATATCCTTTATTTGCACTTTTATATAAAGCATTTCCAGCGCCGTAATATATTGAACTGTCTATCATGCCTATCTGCTTTATCTGCGGCGCAGCGTTTAGTGGAGTTAGCGAGGGGGTAATCGTATCAAGTTTGCCCCAAGCATATCCTCCATCCCTAGTTACCAAAACAAGGTTCTTGTAGGTCATATAGACTATCAAAGGATTATCGTTATCGATGGTGATAGAATTAACAGCATCGAAACCTATCTTAAAATTCAGACTCGTTATAATGGTTTTATTCAACTCCTCCCAGCTTGTTTCTTCATTAGCACCACCGTCCGTAGTCTTAAAAATCTTATCAGCCGTCAAGAGTATTATTCCATTGGTATTGTTAAAATCAATGACAAAATTCCTTACAGCGTTGGGAAACCACTTAACCTCAATCCAGCTATACCCTCTATCTTCACTTTTTATAAACCCCCCCTGCTCAGTCCCGATATAAACAATATTTTTACGAATCGGGTCTATCTGCACCCGATTAACCGCCTTGCCTAACTCAGTGCTTATATACTGTTCTGACCAACTTTTCCCACCATCGTCAGATTTAAGAAGAACTCCACGATTATCATTCAAAGTTGCCAGATATATGATGTCCGAATTGCCTTCCTCGATTGCTATATCATAAATACTTGACGCATCTCTCATCTTGCCATTCTCGTCTGTCACTTTGAACCAAGAGTCCGCTCCATTTTCAGTCTTATATAATCCGCCCCCTGCAGTCCCGAGAAACAGCACCTGATTGTTCTGCGGGTCCATAGCCATGCTGGAAATCACTACTTGATCAAGAAAAGACTCGCTATTTTCTATCGTAACCTTATGCTCCCAAGTAGCTCCACCATCAACGGACTTAAAAACCCCCTGAGAGTCATTTCTTTCTGGTGCAGTTTGTTCCTTTTTATCGCTCGTACCTTGCCCCGGAAGAGGGATCCCCAAACAACCGGAAAAAGAAACAGCGATAAAACCGATCAGGACAGACAAGGTTGTTTTTCTTAAAAGTTCTTTCATACTGGGAAAGTAAAAGATTAAAATTTTAGACAGAGACTATCTATCGCCAATTTTATATTCACATTCTTGCCGAAGATGTCTTCCTTAACCGTGATTATATTTTCTATTATATTTTTCAACCTTGCTATTTCTTTGATGCCGCTGCCATCCCGACTGTCCTGCATAAGCGCACGGAGTTTTTGTCGAGAAACCAAAATCCACAGGTCTAAAATATTCATCATTTCCTTTTTATCCAGGATACCTGTCAGCGAGGCAACATCAAGCCTATCAAAATGATTACCATTCAAAATTTTTTTTATCTTATCACCTCCCTCGATGTGCATAGAAAGTTCTTCAACATTACCAAAAAGGTTTATTAGCGCACCGGGCGTTTCGATGAACGAAACGGCTTCATCCTTTTCCTTAGAATCGATACCGAGCAATTTTATGCCATCAGACAAGGTTTTTCTTCCGACAGCAACAAAACTCACAATCTGACATCTGGACCTTATAGTTTCCAATATATTACTCGCGTCAGATGAGACCAAAATGATCAGCGAAGTGCGCCCCGGCTCTTCAAGCGTCTTAAGAAGGGCGTTCGCTGCCGTAGAATTCATAAGCTGGGCCTCCTCAATCAGCGCAATCTTGTATTTCGATTTGAAGGGGAAAAGACTGAGATCTTTTTGCAACCCTCGGATCATATCTGCCTCTATCTGCCCACTCTCGGGATCCGGAGATATGGAAATAAAATCCGGATTCTTATATATCGTTTCAAAATCCTCCTCCAAAAGATTAACAGCAAGGTCGATAGCCAGGGTGGTCTTGCCTATGTGTTTGGGGCCTTCAAAAAGATAAGCCTGAGAAATATTCCCTCTCTCAAGGTTCTTATTTAAGAGATTTACCACTCTCCTATTCCCTATAAAATTTTCTCTGCAAAACATATGAGTTGTGTTACTACCTCTTTAAACTACCATAAAAAGCAGCTAAAATCAAATGGAAGCCCAGGAATGCGATTTACGATCCAGAAGCAGAGCTTTCTATAAAATCTCGCAGATCAGTTTCAAATCTTTTTCTGGAAAATCTTTCAGCCCTGTTTTTTATCTTTTCCGCATCATATCCCCCGATGTTTTTATTGAGTTTTCTTATGCCATCAGCCAATATTTCTGGAACAACAGCATCGAAAAATTCACCCGTTTCCCCCTCAATGACAGTCTCTAGGACCCCACCCTTTCTGTAGGCGAGCACAGGCTTTCCGAATGACATAGCCTCAACGATCGTAATCCCAAAATCATCTTCGCCAGGAAATACAAAAGCTCTGCAATTAGCATAATATGAGGACAGGACCTCTTCCGATTGAAAACCGATGAAAGTTATATTCGCGCCCGCCATCTTTTCAAGGCGTTTACGGTCGCTTCCTTCGCCTATGATAACGAGAGGAAGCCCTAACTTATTAAAAGCTTTGATAGCAACATCTATCTTCTTGTAAGGACTGAGTCTCGACACTATGAGATAGTAGCCTTCTGGCATCTTGATATCCATTTTTTTATTGGAGACCCCTCCTTGATCCACTGGCGGGTAGATAACAACACTATCCCTTCCGTAAAATTTTTTGATTTTGCGGGAAGTATTCTTCGAGTTGGCAATATAAAAATCAACTCTATCCGAAGCGGAACGATCCCAGATTCGCAAGAAATGGAGAAAAGAGATTACAAAGATTTTTTTTATTCCGCCAATTTTATTCTCAGCCAAATAATTGTAATACCAGTCCCAAAGGAATCTGGCGGGAGCGTGACAATAGCAGAGATGTACAGTCCTGGGCCGGACAATGACCCCCTTAGCGAAAGAGCTGGAGCTGGAAAGCACAAGATCGTATCCGCTCAAATCAAAAGTTTCAATCGCCGTTGAGAAGAGAGGGAGCATGAATTTTTTTCTTTTTCTAATAAATTTCGGCAGCTTGTTCAAAAAAGACGCCTTGATTTTAGCTTCAGGAAAATATTTTTTCATCACAGTTTCATCATAGAGCAAGGTGTATATGGGCGCTTCAGGATAGAGATTGTGCATAGATTTTAAAACCTGTTCAGCGCCACCGAAATATGTCAAAAAATCATGAACGATAGCAACCTTGATTTTCTTTTCATCACTCATAAAAAATATTATTTTTTTATCATATCGAAAGTTTCTTTTGCGCATTTTTTCCAATCAAACTTTTGCAAGTTGTCAAAACCGGAAATGATCATCTTTTTTTTAAAATCTTCATCACTATAAAATTTTTCGATTCCATGCGCAATTTCTTCTACATTTGCCGGATCGACCAAAAGCGCGGCTCCCCCTGCGACTTCGGCAAGAGAAGGAATACGAGAACACAAAACCGGCACACCATAACCCATCGCCTCCAAAACGGGGATGCCGAAACCCTCGCAGAAAGATGGAAAGATAAAAAGGCTAGAACTGAGATAAAGCTCTTGCTTCTTCTCCGTAGAGACGAAACCCTCAACGCGAATATTATTTTTATAAGGAGAAACGGAAATTCTTTTTTCTATCTCTTCATAGCCGAAGCCTTTCTTGCCCGCCAGGACTAATCTGATACTTTTATCAGGATTGGCGCCGCCCCCTATCTTCTTCATAAATAAATCGAAAGCCTCCACGGCTCCCAAAACATTCTTACGCTTCTCTAGCCTGCCTATGAACAATATATCAAAAGATTCTTTATCACAATCGTCACCTCTCACTGGCGATTTTTCTTTCTCCGCTCCGTGATGAACGACGGCTATTTTTTCTTCCGCCACGCCGTATATTCTCTGTAGATCTTTCTTCGTACCCCAAGACGGAACGATAATCCGCTTGGCCCATCTAAGAGACACCCTGACATTAAAATCGATCACAAATCTCTCTTTCAAAGAATAACACTCGGAACAATTTTTATATTCCAAACCATGGACGGTAAGGACCGTCTTTCGCGGATGGATGAATGGTATTGAATGAGAAGGAACAAAAAGCACATCAATCCGTTTTTTTAACATCTCCAAAGAGAGAACTATCTGCGTCCAAAGAAAATTGCCCTCTAACTCCCTCAGAGAGAAATTATCAGGCAACTCAAAATCTATGTCGCTTCCTTTTTTTGTATAGAGCACGAACTCGCTGCCGCCAGTGTCGATTTCAGCCAAATGTCTTATAAGCTGATAGGAATATTCCTCGGTTCCCGTTCTCTCGGAAACGAATGCTCTGGAAGCGTCTATTCCTATCTTCATATTCAAGGCGGATTATTTATTTGAAATCAGATTTCTCTTATATACATCAAGATTGTCCAGGATTATGCCCGTTCCCCTGACAACACAAAGTAATGGATCGTCCGCAACATAGCATGGCACGCCGGTAGCTTCAGAGAGCAGTCTATCCAGATTGCGAAGAAGAGCTCCTCCACCGGAAAGCACCATTCCTCTATCAATAACATCCGAGGAAAGCTCAGGAGGAGTCTCTTGCAAAACACTTTTGACGCCTTTTATGATTTCCGAAAGCTCATCTTTTAACGCCTCGGTTATCTCGTTTGAACTAATCTGAATAGTTTTAGGCAGTCCGCTGACAAGATCTCTTCCCCGCACCTCCATAAGCTGATCCTCTTCCAAGGGAGTCGCGCTTCCGATTTTTATTTTTATATCCTCAGCATTTTTCTCTCCAACAGAAACACCGTGCTTCTTTCTTATATATTCCGCAATAGCCTCATCAAATTTGTCCCCGCCGACTCTGACTGAAGAAAAGGCCACTATCCCGCCCAAAGAAATTACCGCGACTTCCGAAGTCCCTCCGCCGATATCTATGATCATGTTCCCACAAGGAGTGTTTATGGCAATTCCCGCACCAATCGCCGCTAGGATAGGCTCCTTGACCACATAAGCGGCTTTGGCCCCGGCTTGCAAAGCAGCATCAATAACAGCTCTGCGCTCCGTAGAGGTTATGCCAGCAGGCACAGAAATTATTATATCCGGTTTAAAAATTCTCATCTTCCCGCTTACCTTCTCCACAAAATACCTGATCATCGCCTCCGTGACCCTATAGTCCGCGATAACTCCGTTCTTGACTGGACGACTCGCAACTATGCTATCGGGCGTTTTTCCCAACATCTTCTTTGCCTCATTCCCGACAGCCAAAATCCGGTTCTCAGCTATAGAAACCGCAACCACGGAAGGTTCATTAACAACTACCCCTTTTTGAGGGACAAAAACTAAAATATTGGCAGTTCCCAAGTCTATGCCGATTTTCTTTACAAACATATTTTATCTTATTTTTATACTGATTTCATTCTATCTTTTACCACCCTGATTGTCAATTTCAAAACCCTTTGCTAGAATTGAGCTAGTACCTGTTTTAAGCATTTCTTTAGATTAAGGCAGTGTCAAAAAAGTTCAAAAAATAAACCAAAAAAATGTTGAAAATCAGACAAAGCAAGTTCAAAATCTACCTTTATTTCTGCATACTCGTATTCTTTGTTTTACTGGGAGTCGTTATGTATTACAGTCTCGGGTATAAATACGACCCCAATACCGGAAAAACCGTACAGACAGGAGCCATCGTCCTTCAAACCACTCTAAGTGATGTCAGTGTGGAAAAGAATGGAGAAATAGTGAAACAAAACGGTTTTTTAACAAATCTATTTTCAAACTCCGTAAAAATAGAGGGGCTGGATTTGGGCGTCTATAATATAAAAGTAAAAAAAGATGGCTATTATGATTGGGAAAAAAATATAGAAGTATCCGCTAGTCAGCTTCAATTTAGCAGCATAGTGCTTATCAAGACATCATATGAATCCAATAATGTTTTTGAAGAAGCGGTTTATACGGACAACGGACTATGGAAAACAAGGGACGGAAAAATGATCGCCTTTCTTCACAAAGACGCTGATCCTGCAGAAAGCGGCCTTTTTGTCGTGGATATAGAAGCCGAAGAAAGAAAACTCGTGGCAAACGAACAAAAATTAGCTTTAATCGGAGAAATCCAGAGCGTAGAATGGTCGGATGGAGAAAAAGAGCTGATTGTCAAAGCCCTGGACGGCGAGACTGAAAGATACTATCTAGTAGACCCAGAAGAAGAAAATCGAATTTACCTGATTACAAATTCGGTCGCAGAAGCTGTAAAATCCACGGAAGGAGAGCCTTTTTATGTATTTGAAGATTTCATAATTTTTCTTAGCCAAAATTCTATATATTCTTTCAATTACAAAGACAAGCAAACCAGAAAGATAACCGAGGGAGTGACAAGTTTCTGCAAATTTCAAGACAGCGTTTATTTCTTCAAAACAGAAGAATCAAACAGAGGACTCTTTTCGCTCAATCTGAACAATTTAAACTATGAAACGAAGATTGCTGAAATGCCGGATGGATATGTAAAAACAGAAGGCTTTACTACGAAGAAAGAAAGCAATCGCTTCATACTGATTGCCGATAATTCGCTCTATCTCATAGACAGGGATGCCACCGTCCAAAAAATTAATTCAAATGTCAACGAAGCCCATTTTTTCAACAATGGTAAAAGGATAATTTATTTTAATAACCACGAAATATGGCTCTATTATACAGAAGATAAATTGTCTCAGCCTGAAAAAGAAAAAGGCGACAATGAACTCATAAACAGATTCAGCGCCGACCTGAATAATGTCCAAATATATCAAGACGAGGAACATATCATCTATCGCGAAGGCAGCGCGCTAAAATTCGCCGAGTTAGACAGCAGAGACAAACGAAACATATTTAATCTGCTGAAAAATGAAACGGAGTTAACCTTCTACTCCCGAAGCAACAATATTTTATATTTTGTCGAGGAAGGTAAACTTAAAGAGATAGATCTTGTGGAGGAATAAGAGAAGTCTTCTCCTAAGATTTCACATACCGAATGTCGATGGACTGGCTTCACAGTAGAGAGAAGCTAGATAAGCAGAGACCAATCTAGCTCTCGCCATTCCAAGATTGGTCTGGGATATGATGCGCCTTATCTCACTTTGACTTCACTCTGTTATACATGTAAAGCCCACAAGTCAATGATAAAAAACAATATCGAAGTAGACCTAAAAAATAGCTAGTTGCCATATTATCGTTCATCACAAGAACTATCTTTTTAGGTGCATAAGGCACTGATGAAAAGTCATATTTGCAACAAAAAACAGACCGTAAAATCGGGTCTGCTTTTTTATGAACGAATATGTTATAGAATAGAATCTATCTCTTCTTCCACTGTGGAGCTCTTCTTGCTTTTTTGAGTCCCGGTTTCTTTCTTTCAACCTCTCGTGGATCCCTTGTAAGATAACCTTTATCTTTGAGATCTTTCTTAAAATCTTCTTGAATTTTAAGAAGCGCCCTGGAGATACCCAGTCTGACAGCTTCAGCCTGTCCCGTACTTCCTCCACCCAAAACTTTCACAGAAACGAAATACTTATCTTTGAGACTGAATAAGTCAAGAGGAGAATAAGCTTTCTCGACTAGGACTTTATTGTCATCAAAATATTCTTCACAAACCAAGTCGTTGATCATAATGCCAGCTTTCTCGCCCTTCTCAAAAACCCTGACCTTGGCGACTGCGGTTTTTCTCCTGCCAGTGGCATAGAAATATCTTTCTTTGTTATTTACCATATCAAAAAATTATAAAAAATTACTTCTCGATTTTATCCTCATAAGGATGCTCTGCGCTCTTATAAACCCTGAGCCTTTTCATCATTTCGTTGCGGAGCTTATTCTTAGGAAGCATCCCGAAAACAGCTTTATTGATTACTTCTCTAGAATCCTTGTTAATCTGGTCACCTAAGCTAATCGACTTTAGTCCTCCGAGATAACCACTGTGGGAATAATAGATTTTTCCATCCTCTTTCTTGCCAGAAAATTTAACATTATCAGAATTGATAACAACAACATTGTCCCCCGCATCAATATGGTGTACAAAATCAACCTTATGTTTTCCTCTCAAAAGAGTAGCCGCTTTGGTCGACAGCCTGCCGAAATTTTCCTTGCTGGCGTCAATCAAATGCCATTTTCTCTCTATTTTATCATTGCCTTGACTCATATATTCTTCATAAATTTAAAATTTTCTAAACAAATTCAATAATTGACATCTCTGCCGCATCCCCCTGTCTCTCACCTACCTTCACAATCCTAGTGTAACCACCATTCCTTTTTTCATATTTCTTTGCTATTTCTCCTAAAAGTTTTTTAGCAGAAACATCAGACAAGGTGCCATGAATAGCCTTGGCAGCAGAAAGATCGCTGACCTTAGCGCGGGTTATCAGCTTCTCAATGAATGGAGACAACTCTTTCGCTTTAGCAGTGGTAGTCTTGATCCTTTCTCGTGTAATAATAGATTCAGCCAGACTAATCATCAGAGCCTTCCTCTGAGCACTGTCCCTTTTAAATTTTCTTCCTCTAACTTTATGATTCATACCTGTTATTTAACTGTAAATTTTAAAATGTTACTTCTTCAGCGTGAGTCCTAATTTTCCGATTGCCTTCTTGATTTCCTTGATCCCCTTGTCTCCCATTCCAGGAAGGTTCTTAAGATCGTCTTCCGTCTTCGTGATGACCTTAGATACGGTCTTAATCTTATTCTCATGTAAAACTTTTATAACCCTAGATGATATATTAAATTCTTCAATCGGAGTCTTTAAAACATCCTGTTTCTTTTCCTCAGCGATTGCCTCTAATTTTTCAACCTTGCTCTCTTCTTTCTTTTCGTCAACTTCTTCAAAAAACTCGGCCTTGATCACTTCTTCCTTTTCTTTGGCCTGTGCAAATTCACCGAACAAGTCGAAGTGTTGAACCAACAGAACGGCAGCTTCTTTGAAGGCATCTTCCGGTGTTCTGCTTCCGTCGGTTTCTATCTCTAAAACCAGCTTATCATAGTTAGTCATCTTTCCGACACGCATATTCTCAACCTTATAGTTGACGGATTTGACTGGAGTAAAAATAGCATCAACACCGATGGTTCCGATTTCAGTCTTTTCCTCTTCTCGCTGTTCAACAGGCAGATATCCTACTCCTTTTTCAACAACAATCTCCATTTCAAAAGCAGCTTTCTTATCGGTAACGGTAGCGATGTGAGCATTTTGGTTTACTACTTCGATATTATCAGCTTTTTCGATATCTCTGGCAGTAACTTCGCCCTCCTTGTTAAATTTAATATTCAACTTAACCGGATCCTCAGAATACATTTTGAATCTAACTTTTTTCAAATTAAGCATGATTTCTACTACATCTTCCAAAACACCCGGAACGACAGAAAATTCATGATTCACTCCAGAAAGTTTGAAAGAGGTGATTGCAGCCCCTTGCAGACTTGAAAGCAAAACCCTCCTCAGAGCGTTACCTAAAGTCATTCCATATCCGGGATAGCAAGCCTTGACCTCAAAAACAGCATAATTGTCTTCCTGCTTGGCGACAATAGGTCTTTCCGGTAATGTAATTTGTTGCATAATTTTTATTTAGTTAGAGTTTAAATCCCCGACACGGGATTATATCTTGGCATAATATTCGATAACAAGATGGATATTAACATCCAAATCAGCTTCTTTCTCGCTTGGGGAAGAACTGACCGTTCCTTCAAGCTTTTTTTCATCCAAACTCAACCAGGAAGGAGCCTGTGCGCCCTTCAAATTCTCTTTCAGATTCTGGAAACAACCTGCCTTATCTTTCTTTATAGAAACGATATCACCTTCTTTTACCATAAAAGAAGGAATATCAACTTTCTTTCCGTTAACCAAGAAATGTCCGTGATTGACCAACTGTCTCGCTTGATTTCTCGAAGGAGCGAACCCCAGTCGATAAACGACATTATCCAGTCTTCTTTCCAAGAGGACTACCAACAAACTACCGGTATTCCCTTTGATCCTGACAGCTTCTTCGTAATATTTTCTAAACTGCTTTTCCAAAATTCCGTACATTCTCTTGACTTTCTGCTTCTCCCTAAGCTGCACGCAATACTCTGAAGCTCTCATTCTCCTGTCTTGTCCATGCTGCCCAGGAGCATAAGGCCTCTTAACCATAGCGCATTTTACGCTATAGCAGCGTTCGCCTTTAAGGAAGAGCTTCTTGCCTTCCCTTCTGCATTGCTTGCATTTTGGAGTTAAAATTCTGGCCATAATTCTTTATTATTATTTACAAAAATTTGTTTGTTATACCCTTCTCGGTTTTGGAGGACGGCAACCATTGTGAGGGATTGAAGTAGTATCCGAAATAGAGACTATCCCAAGTCCGTTAGCCGCGATTGCTCTGATTGCAGAGTCTCTGCCACTTCCGATGCCTTTGACAAAAACTTCCACTTCCTTAAGTCCGACTTTTTTGGTCTTTTCCAAAAGTGAATTCACGATATTGGTCGCAGCATAAGGAGTAGCTTTCTTTGCCCCCTTAAAACCCAAAAGTCCCGCGCTTGACCAAGAAATGACGCCACCGTTCAAATCAGTCAAAGTGACGATTGTATTGTTATAGGTGGATTTTATATGAATCTGCCCTTTTGTAAGATTTCTTCGTTTGGTTCCCTTCGGCGCCATAGAAACAGATTGTTTCTTTCCTGAACCACTTTCCTTATCTCCAATTGTTATAACTCTTCTTTTTCCCATTTTATTTGAATACTAATAAAAATAATAAGTGCAAACAGATCAGGTCTTCTCAACTTTTCTCTTTCCGCTTCCGGCTGTCCTTCTGATATTTCCTCTCACGGTCCTACTATTAGTCTTGGTTCTCTGTCCTCTGGAAGGAAGCCCCTTCGCATGTCTTGAACCACGATAGCAGTTTATTTCTTTAAGACGCTTAATATTCATCATTATGACTCTGTTGAGTTCACCTTCCACTTTGTAGTTACCTTCAATGAATTTCTGGATTTTACCGACTTCCTCAGAAGTTATTTCTTTTCCGCGTTTATCAGGACTGATTTCCAGCGCACTCAAAATCTTTCTGCTCCTGTGAAGACCTACCCCCTTGATATAAGTCAAAGCAATCTCTATTCTTTTTTCCTCCGGAAGATTGACTCCTAAGATTCTCAACATATTTTTTCTAAATCAAAAATTTATTATAAAAAAATGACAAACTATCCCTGTCTTTGTTTGTGTTTCGGATTGGCACAAATAACAAAAACTTTGCCTTTTCTACGGACTACTTTGCAATTGTCGCACATTTTTTTTACTGAAGCTCTTACTTTCATATTATTTTTATGCAAAATTATTAATCTTAGCCCCTCCTGACAATTCTACCCTTAGTGAGATCATATGGGCTTACTTCAAGTATTACTTTGTCTCCAGGCAGGATCTTTATATAATTCATTCTCATCTTTCCTGAAATATGCGCCAAAACTTCATGATCGCCCTCAACTTTAACCCTAAACTTGGCACCAGGCAAAGTCTCTATGACAACCCCATCTAATTGTACGATTTCTTTCATTCAAGAAAAATTAGTCTTTTAATGACGAGATAAAAAAACAATAACTAGAGCCAAAAGGCCAGCCTATTTTCTTAATCTAGACAGTAAAAATTAAGAATGACTTTATTTACTTCCCTAGTGTACTATATGGAATCATTTATGTCAACAGTTATATTTATCTTATCCGGCGATTCAGGTACCTCCTTGACCCAGAACGGCCAGAGATTAATATCTACAGACTTCACACCGCTCATATTGCCGAAATATTCCCCTAGTTCCTGCTCATTTTTGCCAGCAACATCCTTACGAAGTTTGTCTTCGCTGATATTGAATACAAAATCCTGCAAAATAGAGATTTTAACGAAATAATCGCCGTTTTTCTCAAAAACATCACCGATCTCATAGACAAGACTGTCAGAAACTGCCTCAGCAGAATCGGAATTAGCAGATTCCTTTATTTTCCCAGAGAGAACGGTTTCCAAAACTGCCTTGTCTACCGAGTAGACTTCTCTTTTTACGGTCGTAGTTACTTCAAACTCTTCGGCCATACCACCCACCTCAACCGAACTACTCGAGGATACAATATCTTCACTATTCTCATCGTTAAAAATAATCGTACCATCTCCCCTTTCCAAAAGCCTCTTTTCTATGTCCGCCTTAGCAAGATTAGCAAGAGAATCCGCTGCTTTCTTATAATCACTCTCAGCAACATAAGTGACTTCCTTATCCATACCACCAGACATCTCACCTTGAGATTTTGCGTATAGACAGGAATATTTCCAACTTCCCAACTCCTGCAATTTCGGAATCGTAAAAGACGAAGCGCCGATGTTATAACTTTCCCCCACGCCTTCAGCAACCACTGAAACTCTGATCTCCCCTGGAATCGTCTCGTCTTCCGGTTTACTAAATCCTGGGATCACCACGCCTTCCTCAATCTGAAATATTTTCCCGCTGTCAGTCGCCATAAATCTCGTACTAGCAACCAAGGTCTGTGATCCAGTCGAACACTCATTATAAATTATAATCTCCCCAGTTGCTTTTTCACTGACTTGTTTTTTACTTTCCGCAATAAATATCTGCTTCTCTTCGCTGACAATTTCAGTTTTTTCTACAGGAATCACATTGGCTTCGTCAGGATCAGAATCAACCCCGAGAAGAAAATCAAATTCCCCCTCAACGCTCTCTCTTTTGAGAGCAACGGCAATATCAGCCTTCGGCAAGATAAAATACAATGAAAGCGAAGCAGTTAGGATACAGAATAATATGAAAATCGCAAAGAATCTCGCACTTAATGAAGGCAAAATACTGCCTCTTTTTTTCTTTTTTGGTTTCTCGCTTGATATGCTATGTAAGCCTTCTTCATTACCGATACTTATGTCTTTTCTTCTGTCATTTTTCTCAAAGAAACCTCTCATTTCTTCCTTTTCTTCAACAACAGTCTCTTTCTCCTCTACTGGAGCAGAAGAATGAAGCTCTTTCCAGAAAGGATTATTCTCCCTACGATCAATATTTTCCTTCTCTTGGGAAAATTCCCTGGCAAAAACATCCTCTTTCTCTGCAATACCGACTTTATCATTACCAAGATTCTCTTCCTTTATAACACTGCGACTTTCGGATGCGCCATTACTTTCCCTGATATCCTTATCTCTTACATCACTCAAGTCAGTAGCATTTTCATCTTCGTGACCTTTGTGCGTATTAACTTTCCTTAAATCTACAACCCCACCTCTCCTGATTATATCAGAAACTCTCTTTCCCGATTTAGAATGCAATATGTTTCTACTGCGTGAAATTTTTGTTTTATTATCGGGCTGAGTGTCGACAGTAACATCTTCTCTCTGTATGTTAGAAACGACTGCGTCTTCCGACACAGCAAAACGAGCAGAACCTTCTTCGACCCTAGAAATGGAGACTTCTTTGCCGAACTCTTCTGCTTTTTTTTGTAGGATCTTCAAATTAATAACATCCTGAAGGACGACAGCGCCGACAGGGATCAGAAGAGTTAATTTCGCCTCCTCACTTTCCCTTATTTTATCGACGATATCAACGATGTCATCTTCTTTATTGACACTTATCAAATTTTGTATGTTTCTTTCCTCCATTTTATCCAATTTATTTATTAAAAAATATTTCTTCCAAAAAAACATTAGGCGTATCTTCTGCATTGATTGAGTCTGAAATCATATGCGAGAGAGCGAGAATAGTGATATCCTGAAAATTATCCAGTTTCTTGGTCCGGTCCTCATTATCAGAGATATATCCCATATTTAGAAAATCCAGTTTTATTTTCCCGAAAAAAGAGATAGGAGATTTTGAAAGTTCATTCAAAGAAGATGCCAAACCGGGAAGCTGGCTCCCGCCGCCATAGAAAAGAATAAGAGAAGGAGAAAGGGATTCTTTAGAATATTCTTCCAAAACCAGTTCAACCCCGGAACGCCACAAATCGATGTCTTCGACAAAAATATCCTCGACAGTCTGAGCGGATTTATCGTCGAGTTTTTTCTTGGAAAAGTTTATTTTTATTTCTTCTGCCTTCGCCTCCGAGACTTTCAAACGATTAGCAATCCTTTTTGTAAAAATATTTCCTCCCAAAACGAACATATCAGCCTTTTCAATATTTCCGTTTTTAACTACAACCACATCAGTGATATTGCCGCCCACATCTATCATAACCGCATTGAAGTTAAAAGAATCCTGCCCCCCTACAGCTTTCAAGACTGCATACGGTCCATAGGCTATTTTTACTAACCGAAGGTTAAGCCCCTCCGCTATTTTATTTATCATTTCGAAATCAGAGGAAAGTACAAAAGAGCTAGAGGTACTAATTTTTATCTTGTGCCCTTTAAAATTCAATGGATTGATGATCCGATAACCGTCTATATTGAAATCAGCGACATCCGCGCTTATAAGATTCACACCGACTTGTTTTTCCCGAAAACTCAGCTCAGAGTCTATGACATCCATCGCCCGTGAATAGGCGCTCCTTATTATTTTCTTAAGCTCTGCGGGTTCGATTTTTTTATCAGGATTTTCCCGTTGAATTTCAAAAGAATTAGTGCTGATCCTCACAGTGTTGCCTGAAAAACCTATAATCGCTTCATTAGGAAGATAGTCCGCCATCTTCGAAGCCTCTTCGATTGCAATCCTACAAGATTCTATAACCCCCTCAACATTCAAAATCCTTCCACCGACGACATTACCATTCTTTTGTCCCGACTTGCCTACACCCAGATTCACCACCTTATCTTCTTCATAATCGACATATGACACAAGGGCTTTTACAAACTTTGTGCCTAAATCTAGAGACAGAATATACTTATTTTTGTTTTTCTTTTTTGTAATTTTTTCGAAAATATTCATTATGTTTGAAAAAGATTTTTTAAATCCTGCCGCTTGAACCCAACTTATCAATCAATATCTTATTAGGTCCTTCCAGAATATCAATTATAAATTTATCAAACATATTTTTCCTATACTTGAATTCATCATGGGTCATGTATACATATCTGATATTTCTACCGACCTCAGCTTCTATGTCGGAAAGAAAATCAATCAGTTTATTTTTGTTAATACTGTCACCTACTATCAAAATATCAACCCTGCCTTTATCCGAATTTATGAGGGATCCTGAAATCAGAACCAGCCGAACTTGTCCGATTTTCTCAATTCTGGATTTTATTTTATCAGAAGAAGCGGGGCTCGCTTTAAAAAACAACTTCTTTAAATCTTCATGCAATGGAAAGTTGGCATTGATTTTGTAAGATATTTTTTTGTCTTTCTTGATTAAAGACAGAAAACCTATTTTTTCAAGGTTTAGGACTTCCTTCTTGGCAACCAAAACGCTCTCCTTCGTTTTAGAAGAGATATCGCTCATGGAATAATCATTTTCCGTGTCATTCAAAAACAGACGAATAATCTTTACCTCCGCTTTGGAATGAAACAGTTTTTCCAGAATTTCAGACATAGAAAAAATACTAAAACGAATTCTCCCCTTATTATACAATTTTTATATTTTAATGACAATAGAGAAGCTTGACCTCTCTCATCTTATTAAGAAATTCTTTGAAAGTGCAATATTTCTGGCACTCATGACAGAAGCCCGCCCTTAATCACCTAAAAGCCAGACCTCGGAATTATCTAATAGTGATACCTGGCTACCGTACTAACGCAGGAGCGTGGTCTTAAGACTCGGTCCTGATAGTTTTAAATCTCACAAAA
>JAQUYG010000004.1 GCA_028691985.1 Minisyncoccota bacterium | reverse complement strand
TTTTGACTTTTTGGGTTGGAAAAGTTAAGATAAAATCATATCAGTTAAACTTTATAAATGGCTATACTTTCAATAAAAAATCTCAGCCTGGAAAAGGCTGGGAGAAAAATCATAGATGGTGTCTCTCTGGAAATAGAAGCGGGAAAGACTTGTGCATTGGTGGGTCCGAACGGTTCGGGTAAGTCGACTTTAGCTTATATCCTGATGGGATTGGGTGAATATCGGGAAATTTCTGGAGATATTCTCTTTGAGGGTAAATCGATTAAGAAGCTTTCGATTTCGCAGAGGGCGGAGGCGGGACTGACGCTCGCGTGGCAGGAGCCAGCACGATTCCAGGGGCTCAAAGTCGGGGATTATCTCGGCGCTTCAGTCGGTGGCGATGAGGAATGTATTCTTGATGCGCTCCAGCGAGTCGGGCTTAAAAGTGAAAAATATCTTTCGCGCGCAGTCGATAAGACGCTTTCGGGGGGAGAGAGAAAGAGAATCGAGTTGGCATCTATCATCTGCATGAAACCGAAGCTGGTGATTCTGGATGAGCCGGATTCTGGTGTGGATATCGAGGCGCTTAAAAAAGTTTTCGAGGTGATGGAATATTTGAAGAAAATCGGTACGACTGTGATCGTTATTACACACAATGTGCAGGTTTTGAAACGGACCGATTCGGCGTTTTTGCTTTGTGACGGCAAACTTATCGACGAGAGCAAGGGCGGCGATGTGGCGGAATACTTTAAGAATCGGTGCCTCAAGTGTTCACGCAAAAATAAGCCGGATGAGGATAAGATTAAAAAAATATGAAAGAATTAAACGAACTTATAAAATTGGCGCAGGCCGAAGGCATTTTGGGAGATTTTGAAACTGCTAGCCTTTTTATCGACAATAATAAGATTCTCTCATCTAACGGTGTGGAGGGGTTGGTTTTGAAACTCAAAGAGCAAAAAGACGGTGTTGACATCAGTGTGAAAGTTTTGCCCGGCGTGGTTATCAAGAAGCCGGTACATTTTTGTTTCGGGATTTTGCATAAGAGCAAAGTGCAAAAAATCAATATGAATATCGTCGTAGGCAAGGGCGCAGTGATAAATGTGTTCAGTCATTGTATATTTCCTAAAAACGATCCGAGCAAACATCTGATGGAAGGTAAAATCAGATTGGAAGAGGGGTCAACTTTCAGATACTTTGAAAAGCATATCCATAGCGCAAAGGGAACGAGCAAAGTCTATCCGCACGCGACGGTTAAAATCGGTAAAGGCGCAAGGTTCCGTACGGATTTTGAGCTTATCGGTGGGAGGGTTGGGCTTATCGACATTGATTATGACCTTTTCTGTGAGGCAGATAGTTCTAGTGATTTCATTTCCAAAATTTCCGGCAAGGGCAAGGATATTATAGATATTCGAGAAAGCGCCATGCTTTTGGGGGAAAATGCGAAGGCGGTCTTGAGGTCACGCATCGCGGCGCGGGATGAAACCAGAGCGGAAGTCTATAATAAAATCACAGCCAAGGCAGCCGGTTCTTTCGGGCATGTCGATTGTACGGAAATTCTGCAAGGAAACGGCAGAGTGAAAGCCTACCCTGAAGTCGAGGTGCTGCATCCATTGGCACGCGTTACGCATGAAGCAAATTTGGGAGGCGTGGACAATCGTCAGCTGGAGACTTTGATGGCACGCGGGCTGTCAAAAACGCAGGCGGAGGACTTGATTATTAAGGGGGTGTTGTCGTAAACATATTAGGATCTTTTTCTTCTTGTCATTTCGAAATGCACTAATGCGATTGAGGAATCGCTTGAATATTGTATTAGGGTAAAAATATTTATTGCAAAGTTTAGGCGTAACGAAGGGATCCTTCGACTCCGCTATCGCTGCGCTCAGAATGACAACTAAAAAATATTGATATTTGCTTATGTTTAAAATTCTATTCATTCGTACTGACAATATTGGGCGTAGTTTGATGGTGGAGTATTTTTTGGCTTGACATTTACACCTTTTTACTATACTTTAGTTTTAGGTCAAAAAATATGACCTAGGAAAGATAAATATGAAAAGAACAAAAAGAACCTTTATTCCTTTAATTTTGGCCCTTTTATTTTGTGGCACATTATGCTCAACTGTTTCTGCAAGCGATGTGCAGGTTCCTAGAATATCGGAGCTTGGAGTACTGGCAGTCGAAAACATGACTTATTATACTTCGCAAGGAGATCCAGTTTCTGCTATCAATGCTTCTGAAGAAAAAGGAAGTTTTGATTTGAACCTAGTGAACAATGGTCTGTCACTGGTGAATTGTACGGGAAAATATCTTGCTTTAGTTATCCATACTGATGTGAAGCAAGAATATGTGCTTTTTCCTTTAGTATTTGCAAACCAAAGTATAGATCCTGGAGAAAGCTGTAAAATATCAATAAGTCCTCTACCAGGAGATTTTTCTGGCTATGTACTACCAGAAGGCTTTGAAGATATAAAGAGTGTATTGGATTGCGAGCATGTCTATCTGGATTTATATTGGTACGACGATGGAAATAAGCTTTTAATTTTGCTAGATTCTCTGGAATTAGAAATTCTCTCCTAAGGGTGGTAAACCGCCCTTTCTATTTTTTTATTGACACAAATCAAAAATTGTGCCAAAATAAGTCGTCAGTGAAAACTCGGCTGATTTTTTTAGTTTAAATTTATATAAATATGGAAATAAGAAACATTGCAATTATCGCTCATGTCGATCACGGGAAGACGACTCTTACCGATGCGTTGATGAGGCAAACCGGAATGTCGGACGATAGTGTGAGCATGGACAGCAACGCGCTAGAGCTGGAAAGAGGAATTACTATCTATTCCAAGAATACTTCGGTTTTTTATAAGGACACCAAGATTAATATCGTGGACACCCCTGGTCACTCCGATTTCGGGAGTGAGGTGGAGCGGGTTTTGCGATCGATTGATTCGGTGGTTCTTTTGGTGGACGCACAGGAAGGCCCGATGCCGCAGACCAAGTTTGTGCTTAAGAAGTCTTTGGAACTGGGATTGAAGCCGATTGTGGTTCTCAACAAAATCGACAAGCCGGCAGCAAGACCGGAGGAAGTTGAAGAAATGGTTTTTGAGCTTTTTATGGATTTAGGTGCCAATGAGGAGCAGCTCGATTTCACAGTACTTTATGCTATCGGGCGGGATGGTATCGCTAAACGAAAACTTGAGGATGAGTCGAAAGATTTAAGCCCGCTTTTGGATGTGATTTTGGAGGAAGTGGCGCCGGCATCATCCCTTGAAAAAGAGCAAAATCTTCTCAGTTTGCAGCCTTTCAATCTAGCTTATGATAATTTTTTGGGTCGATTGGCAATCGGTAGAATTTATGAAGGCCAAATTCAGACAGGAGAAGATGTTCTGATTAAGAAAACTTCGGGAGAAATTCAGAAAGGTAGGATCGTCAAACTCTTCACTTTTGAGGGTGTGAGCCGCAAGGAAGTCAAAGAAGCAACGACGGGTGACATCGTTATGATTGCGGGGCTTGCGGATATTTATATCGGAGACACAATCTGTAAGGAAGAATCACAGAAAAGTCTGCCGGCGATCAATGTCGACGAACCGACTATTTGTTTGAATTTTTTGGTAAACGATTCTCCTTTTGCTGGAAAAGAAGGAAAATTTGTGACTATTCGTCAGATTCGTGACCGTCTGGAAAAGGAGCTGGAAATTAATGTCGGGCTTCGAGTTGATTTTTCGCAGAACGATTCTTTCAAGGTTTATGGTCGTGGTGAACTTCATGTCGCTATACTTTTGGAGAATATGCGTCGCGAAGGTTTCGAACTGCAGGTGTCGCAGCCTCATGTGATTATCAAGGAGGAAGGCGGGCATAAATTGGAACCTTTTGAAGAAGTGACAATCGATGTACCAAGCGAGTCTTCGGGGGCAGTGATTGAAAAACTTGCCAAGCGCAAGGGTGTCATGACGAATATGAAGCAGGACGGAAGCCAGGTGCGGCTTATATTTGAAATTCCTACTCGCGGACTTTTGGGTTATCGAGGAGAGTTTATAATCGATACGAAAGGTGAAGGAATCTTGTGTAGTCAGGTGATCGGTTTCAGGCCACATGTGGGTGAAATCGAGAAGCACGATGTCGGTTCAATGGTTTCGATGCTAACCGGAAAAGCTTTGGCTTATACTCTTTATAATATGCAAGATAGAGGGACCTTGTATATTGATGCCAACACGGATGTATATGAGGGTATGGTAGTGGGGGATGTAGCGAAGGGTAACGATATGAGCGTTAATGTCATTAAAGGTAAGCACCTGACTAACATGCGTGCTTCCGGTTCAGAAGAGTCTATCAAGCTCACTCCGCCGATGCGAGTGACTTTGGAAAGAGGTCTGGAAATTATGAAAAATGACGAATTTATGGAGGTTACGCCGAAAAGTGTGCGGCTTCGTAAAAAGTATCTGACGGAGATCGAAAGAACGAGAGCGAAGAGAGAGGGAAAAATGGAATAGAGCTTTATATATGAAATGTGCCAGCGGGAAATCGCAGGTGCGTTTTTTATTTTATGACAAAAAAATAAAACGGTTTTTTTAAACATTTTTTAATGAGTTATAATTTGATTTCTTTTTTTATCTCTTCGAAGTCTTTGTCGTTTTTTATGATAGTTATTATTCTGTTTTTTTCTAAGCTGTTTTTCACAGCTTTTTTTATGGCCCTTATTTTAGCTTCCTTGAGCCATCTTTTTTTGCCCGATTCTGTTCTTTTCAGCGATAATAGGTCATATATCCGTCTGAATTCTTCTATATCTAAGAAGAATAACTTATCTATTATTGCATTAAGTACATCGGGTTTGATGGAATGGTATAAAACGAAAAGGAGTTTTTTGATTCTATCCGCATCCTATATGGAGATGCTTTCGATTAGTCCTATTCTTTGTTTTTTAATCTCAGTCTGAGTCGCTTCGTTGGTTGAGCTTCTTTCTTCTTTTAGAAGCTCTAAATATTTTGTTTTAAATTCATCCAGATTCAAGATTTTGGTTATAAATTCTTTCACCGCCTTTATTCTCTTTTGATATATGCATAGATACAATCCTAGTATTTCCGCAATAATTGTCAAATAATTTATTTGCAGGTTTGACAAAAACGGTTATACTTATCGCATAATATATTTGAGAATGAAATGCAGAAAAATAGTTTAAAATGCGATGTTTTGGTGATTGGCGGCGGTGCGGCAGGAATGATGGCGGCGATTTCGGCGAGCGAGAGTGGGGCAAAAGTGGTGCTTTTGGAAAAGAATGCGGAGTTGGGAATCAAGCTGATGATGACCGGAAAGGGGCGGTGTAATATAACCAATGCTGAAACTGATAAAAGAAAATTCTTGGAAGTGTTTGGCAGGAACGGGAAGTTTTTATATTCCGCTTTTAATGATTTTGGTCCAGAGGAGACTGTGCGGTTTTTCACGGAGCGCGGACTTACAACTAAGGTTGAGAGGGGAAATCGCATATTTCCTATGAGTGACAAGGCAGAAGATGTGCGGGGTGTGCTTATGGATGAACTTAGGAGAAATAAAATCTTAGTTTTGAGAGGCGCAAAAGTCTTGGATTTAGTTGCGCGAGATAGTAAAATTGTGAAAGCTAGGATTGAAAGTGTAGATATAAATGAGATAGGATTTAAAAATATAGTTATTGCGACTGGTGGTCTTTCATATCCTTCTTCCGGTTCGTCAGGGGATGGATTTTTGTGGGCAGAAAAGTTGGGGCACAGAGTCATTTCGCCGAAACCGGCGCTTACGGCTGTGCTTCTTAAGGAAAGATGGGTAGAGGAATTGGAGGGTTTGAGCCTTAAAAATGTTAAAGTCGGAGTGTATCAAGATGCTAAAAAACAGGATGAGAGATTTGGCGAGGCGATTTTTACTGAGCGGGGCATAAGCGGTCCGGTAGTTTTGGATATGAGCAAGAAAATCGGGGAACTTTTGGAATCTGGCAGCGTTAAGATCATTATCGATTTTAAGCCGGCGCTGGAGTTCGCCGAGCTTGATTTGAGGATTCAAAGGGACTTCGGAGAAAATCAGAATAAGATATTTAAAAATTCACTGGATGAGCTTTTGCCGCAAAAAATGATTCCGGTGGTTATAAGTCTGTCGGGGATTGATCCGCAAAAGAAGATAAACTTGGTGACGAGGGAAGAGCGAAAAAAGCTGGTTCATCTTTTGAAGGAAATGGATTTGGAAGTGGCGAAACTTTTGGGTTTTGATAAGGCGGTTATAACTTCCGGCGGCGTGAGTCTCCGCGAAGTCGATCCGAAAACGATGCGGTCGAAGGTTGTTGATAATTTATATTTCGCGGGTGAGGTGTTGGATTTGGATGCGCCGACTGGAGGATATAATCTGCAGGAGGCGTGGAGTACGGGGCATCTGGCAGGAAAGAGTGCAGGGGAAAATGTTGCAGCTGGGGCGGTTTAAGGGAAATATGATAATGATTTTTATGAAGTAACGGGTCTTAGTCCGCGATGTCGTTACGATTTGATAAATGCGATATATACATTTGTTATTTTGCGTGGGGTAGCCGTGCAGACTGAAGTCTGCTACTCCGCCTGTTTATTTAACAAATTCAGAGATAATTATGAAAAATATAGAGAATAATAATCCAAAAGAAATAAAAACGGTGGAAACTCAGCAGGAAAAAACGCGGCGCACCAATCGTGAGGTTTTTATGGCACTGGAGTTGGTTTCTAAACTCGGCATTTCTGTAGCAATCATTGCCGCAACTTTTGTTTTGTCGGGGATATATCTTGATCAAGTCTTTGGAACGAAATATATTTTTGTGATTTTAGGATTGGGACTTTCAATTATTGTATCTCTTTACGATATCTATTATCTCCTCGAGCCTTTTATCGGGAGCGAAAAAAGGAAGAATTTCTTGAAGAGGAAGGGGAAATGAAAAAAATACTAAAATATGACTTTTATGGAGATGTAGTCTGTCGAGCTGTTCAGGGAAAAGTATAAAATTGGATATTGAGGCGACTTTTTTTGAAATAAAATTAATCGGCCGTTGACTTCTGTTGATTTTTGATTATAATTTATTTGTTAAAAAGATAGTTAAAGAAAAAAAAGAAGGAGGGGTTTTATAAACAAAAAAGGATTTGGTCCGTCGTTTTTTTGTCCTTAAATTTTTATCGGTACTTTATGGAAATACTGAAAAAAATGAGAATGGTTTTTTGAAACCAGATTTTACTTCCCAGGTTATATTAATAGCTTGTGGGGATTATCGGCTCGCGTCTTTCGTTAGAAAATATTTAAAAAGGATATATTTCTATACTGAAATGGATATTTTAACTACGGCTGGCGGGTCAAAAACCATTTCTTGTTCAATATGGGACGACTTCTCGATAGTAAATATAATACATATTTTCATTGAATATTGTAAAATTTTATGTAAAATATGGTCGTTGTGGATTGATTTCGGAGCGTACTATCACCATGGTGCTAAAGTATGCGTCATTGCCAACCATAACTTCTGTGGCTTTTGGAAGAAATTTGTAAATGCTGAAGAAGAAAAAGCTGCCCATATTAATAGCCTAATAAAAGCAGGAAATATTATTAAGGAGAAATATCCAGGCATTGAAAAGATTATACTGCTTTATGTCATTCTTAACAAAGATACCCATAAGGCGATTTTGGTTATCGAGATTGACGGTATTTCTGGAGAAAGGAAGGAAACCGATATAAAAAAAGGGGGGAAAGGCTGGTATAATTAACATGAAAACGGGATAATTTATCATAATTATTCTTATTTTTTTATATAAAAATTAAAAACGGATTTGATTTTAGTCTTATTCTGCCTATTGGTATATATTTGACATTATGGCTTAGCTCTGTTAGTTTTTAGGCAGAAATAAAAAGTTCTTTAGAAAAAAATACGAGGTGATTTTATGGTTTGTGATGGGCTTTATGTCTTAGGAGGGCCTGTTTTTGGAAAGCTTCTAAGAGAGACTTTCGGGAAAGATGTTATCGTTCCTGCTAATCAGATAGAATTATTTCAGAATTTACTTAAAAAAGGGCTTACGGAAGAGGATTTAACCAATAAACTTAGGGAAGAATATTTTTCTATCGTTTGTGCATTAAAAGAAATGAAAATAGTATTCAGGGTAGCATATGCCCATGAAGAGGATTTTGATTCGAAAGTAATGCAATATATTTTGAATTCTGGTCTGAATTTGTTTGGATTCCCTGAGAAGTGGCCACCTACGCTTTCTTCCTATCCTAGAGATCTTGTAACCTGTTTTTCTGGTGTAGTCTTTTTAAATTCTAAACTAGGAAAAGTAGGTTCGAGAGAAAAAGGAGGAATTAAAATAAGAAGTTCACCTTATGGAGAAGGGGGTAGAGTTCTTTGTGTTACAAATAAAATGATTGTCGCTGAAAATATTATTGTGTCAAACGGTAAAAGTTCTCCGCCTGTATTAAACGGTATAGAACAGTTAGGAATAAAAGTTGGTCTTTTTCCAATGCCTCTTGTTGGCATGTTGTCTTTTCAGGGCGATGATTGTGGAAAAATGAGTACCAATGATCACTTAGACAGGGTGGCTTGCCTCATTTTAGGAAAAGACGATAAACCACACCTGTTAATAGAAAAAAATATTCTCTCAGGAGAGTTTATTGGTGAAAAAAAGAAAAAGGATCTTTTAATTGTTGATCCTGAAAGGTCTTTGGCCAAAATAAAAGAAATGTGTGGCGATTTGGATATTACCTTGCATTGTCTGGACGATATCTCTGTCCCATATGCGTTAAATATGATTCAATTTTTTGATGGTAAGATATTAATGACGGGCGGAGACGATATTGTTTATAAAATGGTTTCTAGCATAGTGGGAGAGGAAAAAGTTTTTAGAACGGAAACTCCTATAAAATATTTTCCTCTACTTGCTAAGGCTGGAATAAGATGTCTTATAGGCGTTATCCCTGAAATATTGACGAAAGAGACTTAATTTTTTTTAAGGAGATATGATGGTTTAAATAATAAATCGTATAATCTTCTTTTTTTATTGCCTTTTGTTTTGAAAGTGAGATAATTTAAATATTAAGTTAAGCCGCATAGAATGAAATTTAAAATAAAATCAAAATTTAAGCCGGCGGGGGATCAGCCACAGGCGATTGAGGGACTTTGTGAGGGGATTAGGAAGGGGGAGAGGCACCAGGCGCTTTTGGGCGTTACCGGGTCAGGGAAGACCTTTACAATGGCGGGTGTGATAGAGAAGGTGCAGAAGCCGACGCTGGTGATTGCTCACAATAAGACGCTGGCGGCGCAGCTGGTGAGTGAGTTTCGCGAGTTTTTCCCAGATAGTGCGGTGGAATATTTTGTTTCCTATTACGACTACTATCAGCCGGAGGCATATTTGGCGACGACTGATACTTATATCGAGAAGGAAACCCAGGTTAATGCAGAAATTGAGAAGTTGCGTCATCGGGCGACGGCAGAATTGATGAGTCGGCAGGATGTGATTATCGTTTCTTCGGTTTCTTGCATCTATGGTTTGGGATCGCCGGAAGCCTATCGTAAAGAAGTGGCGTTTTTGAAGGTGGGTAATCCTACTAATCGTGATGAGCTTATCAAACATTTTGTCGGAATGTATTATGCTCGAAGCGAGGTCCTCTCTCAGGGGAAATTCCGTGCAGTGGGGGATGTGTTGGAAATCATTCCGCCGGGAATGGATTCGATATATCGCATCGAAATTGAGAATGATAGAATCGGTAAGATTGTTGAGTTTGAGGAAGTAAGTCGAAAAAAAGTGGCGGAACACAAAGACCTGATGATTTTTCCCGCCAAACATTTCGTGGTGGAGGACGGGAGCTTGGAAAACGCACTCGTGAAAATTGAAAAGGAACTGAAAAACAGGCTGAGAGTTTTGAATGAAGAAGGAAAGCTTTTGGAAGCGGAGAGATTGGAACGGCGGACAAAATATGACTTAGAGATGATTCGTGAAATCGGATATTGCAACGGTATTGAAAATTACTCGCGCTATCTCACCGGTCGCAAGGCGGGGGAGGCGCCATATACGCTGATTGATTATTTTCCGAAAGATTTTCTGATGTTTATCGATGAATCCCATGTGACGGTGCCACAGATTCGTGCGATGTATGCGGGCGACCGCTCTCGCAAAAGTAATTTGGTGGAATATGGTTTTCGTTTGCCTTCGGCGATGGATAATCGGCCACTCAAGTTCGACGAGTTTTCTGAAAAGATAAATCAGGTGATTTATGTTTCAGCGACTCCGGCTGATTACGAGAAAGATATTTCTGCGCGGATTGTTGAACAAATCGTGCGACCGACGGGACTTTTGGATCCGGAAATCGAAGTCAGGCCGTTGGAAAATCAGGTGGAGGATTTGGCAAATGAGATAAAAATCCGCGAGCAGAAAAAAGAAAGAACTTTAGTTACGACGCTTACGAAGAAAATGGCGGAAGATTTGGATGATTATTTGCGGGATATGGGCATCAAGTCGAAATATTTACATAGTGATGTGGACACGCTGGATCGCATTCAGATCTTGAAAGAATTGCGTCAGGGTAAGATTGATTGTCTCGTCGGAGTTAATCTTCTTCGTGAAGGCTTGGACTTGCCGGAGGTGACTTTGGTGGGAATCTTGGACGCGGACAAGGAGGGTTTTTTGCGCAGCGAGACTTCGCTCATCCAAACAATGGGTCGTGCCGCGCGAAATGTTTTTGGAAAGGTAATACTTTATGCCGATAATATGACCGGCTCAATGCAGAGGGCAATTTCGGAAACGAATCGCAGGAGAGAGCTTCAAGGGACATATAATAAAAAGCATCATATCACACCGACTACTATTCAGAAAAAAATCAGCAGCATTGTCGATCACGAGCTTTCGCCGCAATTGGCAGAGGAATATCTGATTGCGCAAGACATTGAGGATATTCCGAAAATTATCAAAGAAAAAGAGCAGGAAATGAAGATTTTTGCCCGCGAGCTGAAATTTGAAGAAGCAGCGTTGTTGCGGGATGAGGTGACGCAACTAAAGAGGCTTATAAAAAAATAATTATATAGCAAAGGACTGCTTTTCTGATTCTGTAAGGACAGTTCTTTTTGGGTAAAAGAAGTGGCAGAAGATTTATAAAAAAATAGAACCCTGTTTAGGGTATATATTGTTATCTTTTTTAAGGAGAAGTTGCTCCCATCAGAATTATTAACAAAGCAAGAACTGCGATTCCTGCCCATGTTATATTATCGGTTTTGCTATGGATTTCATCACCTCCGCAGATTTTTTACCTGTTTTTCTTTTTCTTTTTTCATTTCACACAGCCGAGAATTTCTCAGTTTGATTAAGAATAATTCTTATTTTTTATTATGTCAATAAAAAAATAACTAATAGTTTATTGGTATTGTCAGTTCTTTAAACCATATCTCTGATTTATGAACTATAGCTCTGTGAGTATATCTATAATTAGAGATAAGCTTTATATGTATCGTACTCCCCCTAAACAAACTCACTTTAGTGACTTTTGCCTTTTTATTTCTTTTTTGAGCATCTTCGTATAAAAGAATCAATCGTTTTTCTTGGATTACTTCAAGCCTTTGTAGAAGCTCGGGATCTATTTTGACTTTTTCTGGCTGAAAACATTTTTCCTCTTCTGTTTCTTCTATAATTTTTATAAGTAAAAATTCTCGCCCGTTTGCTTTTCTGGTGTTTTTTCCTTGTCTTTTTGTTGTCATGCCGGCAGGATAATCGTTTTTTAATATTCGTCAAGAAAGTGCAGTTGATAAAACCTTTTAAAGGTGCTAAAATCGTTAATAGTTTCTAGCAATTAAATTATTTTGATATATCAGACATGGCAAAGAATTATTATGAAATTTTGGGCGTGGAAAAAGGCGCTAATGATGAGGAAATTAAGAAGGCTTATCGCAAGCTGGCGCATCAGTACCATCCTGACAAGCAGGGAGGAGATGAGGCGAAATTTAAAGAGATTAACGAGGCTTATCAGGTGCTTTCGGACAAGCAGAAGCGCGCACAATACGATCGGTTCGGTTCGACTTTTGATGGCGCGGGCGCAGGGCAAGGCGCAGGAGGATTCGGCGGGTTCGATTTTTCCGGTTTTGGCGGTGGCGCGAATGGTTTCAACTTCGAAGGTGATTTAGGCGATATTTTTGGCGATATTTTTGGTGGTGGAAAAAGTCAGCGCGCACGGCAAGAGAAAGGACAGGACATTTCTATCGATATTGAACTTGAGCTGGAGGATGTCTTGGATGGGGTTGAAAAGGATATAAGATTGTATTCTGCAGTATCTTGCTCTAAATGTGGCGGGACGGGGGCTGAGGCAGGTAGTAAGATGGAAAAATGTAAGACTTGTGGCGGTTCGGGGTATATTCAAAAGCAAAGACGGACTATGCTCGGTGCTTTTATGCAAAACGAAATTTGCCCTGATTGCCAAGGCGCGGGGGAAAAACCGGAGAAAAGGTGCTCTAAGTGTGGCGGGGATGGCAGAATCAAAGAAGAAAGAACTATTAAGGTCAAAATTCCGGCAGGAATCGCTGATGGTCAGACGATTAGGGTTTCTGAACAGGGGGAGGCGGGATTGCGTCCTGGAAGCGGCAAATCTGTGGCGGGAGATCTTTATATTACGGCACATATAAGAAAGCATCCACTTTTCGAGAGACGGGGCGATGATCTTGTCTATAAGCTTGATATAAATTTTACACAGGCAGCTTTGGGAGATAGTGTCACTATCCCGACACTTAAGAAAAAAATAAAACTCAAGATTCCTTCCGGCATACAATCCGGTAAAATTATAAAAATCAAAAGCGGCGGTTTCGTGCACCTTCAAGGAAGAGGAGAGGGGGATATGTATGTTGTCGTACAAATAAAGACTCCGGATAAACTTTCCCGGAAACAAAAAAGTCTTTTGGAGGATCTCCAAAAAGAAGGTTTGTAGAAAAAAAAATTTGTGTTATAATATATAAAAATAAAAAAACAAAAATGGATATTCAAAATTTCGTTGGAAGTTTGAATTTTACGGCTTCCGGTTGGGATCTCTTTGTTTTTGTGTTTTTTATTATTGGCACGGGTTTTTGTGTATTGCGATTCGGGCGAGACCGTTCTTTTATTGCTCTTTTAGGGGTATATATCTCTCTTGCACTCGCCGATCGTGTCGAACTTTTTGAAAATATATCTGGGTTGGGTATCAGTGGTTCTTTTTCTGGTATGGCGATGTTTTTTTTAGTAGCGGTTTTTATTTCCTTCTTCTTTTTGTCCAGATCGCCTTTTACTTCTGTATTTAATCGTGGCCAAGCAGGAAGCTGGTTTCAGTCTTTGGTAATAAGTTTCTTGGGCATAGGTCTTTTTGTGAGCATGGTACTATCATTTCTTTCTGTCAATGAAATCAATAATCTTTCTATATTCCTACGGTCGTCTTTCGTGGAGGAAAAGGCCCGGCTTTTCTGGCTAATATCTCCTCTTTTGGCGATATTTCTTCTCAAGGAGAAGTAAAATTTATAATTAAAAAATAATATGGAGAACGAAGAAGAGAAAAAAAATGTCGCCGATGACTCGGTAAATATGGACAGGGTAGATTTTGGTCAACAATTTGATGCGAGTAGTGCAGAAGGACAGGCTGCATCTGCGGGTGAACTTTCGTCGTCGGAAAAATACGAAGATTTTGTTGAAGATTCGGAAAAAGGAACCGGTTTGTCGGAAGACTTTGAGAACAAAGAGAAAACTTCTCGCTTTGGCAGTTCGGATGATCTTTTTGTCGCCAGAAAGAGTAGTAAAAAAGCGATGATATTTGCGGCGTTTGTAGTTATTCTTCTGCTGGTTATTTCGGTCGGGGCTTATTATATTGCAAATCGCGATGAAGAGAAAGAGGGGACAGGGTCTTCTGTTAATAAGGAAGCTCTGGTCAAAGATTCTTTGGAAAAGATGAAAGGGGCAGAGTCTTATTCTTTTGATGGCAAGATATCTTTTGGTCTCGACTTGAAAGAGGACTCTTTATACGCCGCTGAGAAATCAGGTGTATCTTCTAATTATACTTTTGCAAATAATGGGGTTGTTGATGTTTCTGATCCTAATAATCCCAGCTACTATCTTTTGGTGGATACCGATTTGCAAATAAGTAATGAGGAATTGGACCTGAAGGATGCCTTTGCTAATTTTGATTTGGAATTATCTTCTATAGGCGATGTTATCTATCTAAAACTTAATGCCCTACAGATTGGGGATGGCACTGGTGAGACTTCTGAGGAAATGGAAGCCTTTGATAGCCTTGTGGAAATAATGAGAGGCAGCTGGTATTTTATAACAGTTGAAGATCTTATTGCTTTTTATAATGGAGTTGAAGGAACTGACCTGACAGAGTCTTCATTTAAGAGTTCCCAAGAAAGCCTTGATAAAATCGAGGAAATATTCAATAGCTATAGTTTAGTTGATTTTTCCGAAGATTTGGGAGAAGAAAAAGTTAAAGGCATTGATACTTATCATTATGAGGTAAAGGTTGATACCAAAGAAGCCTTTGAAATGGTTGTTGGTCTTGTCGAGGAAGGGATTAGACAAAACGGATCGGAAGCGGATGTACAAGATTTTCTTGATGACCTTAAGGAAAAAACTGAGGATGTGAATCGTTTCAAGGAAATTGTGGATTTTGTGATGAATGAGGTTAATATGGAGATATGGATCGGTAAGGATGACAGGTATGTTCATAGATTCAGGATGAATGGCAGCTTTGACGAGGAATTTGTCAAAGACTTGGTAAAAAAATATACTGAAGTTTATGACAATAAGAATATTGCTAGCTCAGAAGAAGATATTGATATGGATTTGAATATAGTTTTTGATGTCGATTATACTTTTTCCGATTTTGGATCTGCCAAAATCACAGCCCCGGAAGAATCGAAAGATTTTAAGAAGGCAGTGGAGGGTTTATTGGGAGCTGTGATTAATGATCAGGCGGCTGAAGAAGATTCTACTGATACTGACGGTGATGGATTGGTAGATGCGGCGGAACTCTATTTTGGCAGTGATATAAATAATGTTGATACTGACGGTGATGGCTATAAGGACGGGGAAGAGGTTGAGAATGGTTATGACCCTACGCTTCCTGGAAGTGCTAGGCTCGACTATTCTGATTTATTGGATTCTATATAGATAGGATATCATTTATTTTTTAACATAAAAATATGTTTGAAATCTTGTTCTTTAATCTTTTTATCGTTTTGGGCTTTCTGCTCGCGTACAGCATTAAACAGATAAATGAGTACGAAAGAGGGGTTAGGTTTCTTTTGGGAAAATACGACGGGATAATGGAGCCGGGATGGAGAATTGTTTTGCCGGTGATCCAGTCTTATCAGAAAGTGGATATCAGAGTCAAAGCGGTTGATGTTCCGGATCAGGATGCGATAACCAGAGATAATGTTTCTGTCAATGTTAACGCTGTTTTGTATTACAAGGTGCAAGCGGCAGAAATTGCTATTATAAAAGTGGAGAATTTTAATTATGCAGTTTCTCAGCTGGCGCAGACCACCATGAGAGATGTCGTCGGAGAGGTAACTTTGGACGAACTTCTTTCGAAAAGAGATGTCATTTCTGATCGTATCCAGGAAATCGTTGATAAAGCCACCGATCCATGGGGGATTAAGATTGTTTCGGTTGATTTGAAGCACATTGAACTTCCTGAGGATATGAAAAGAACGATTGCTAAACAGGCGGAGGCGGAAAGGGAAAAAAGAGCGGTTATTATTAAGGCGGAAGGAGAAGTGTGTGCGGCGGAAAATATGTCCAAAGCTGCAAATATGCTCGCTAGTGCTCCCGGCGCCCTTCATCTTAGGACTTTGCAGTCTATTAATGATTTAAGTTCGGATCAATCCAATACGGTCATTTTTGCGGTTCCGCTTGAGATTCTGAGAGCTTTTGAAGGTTTCGGTAAGGGGAAAGAATAGTCTTGTCTAAAAGTATTGCCAAGTTTTTTATGTTGTGATATAAAGAGTAGGTGTTTTGACTGCGAAAATTTCAAAAAGCAGTCAAACCTTTGGGACGTTAGCTCAGTTGGTAGAGCAGCAGCCTTTTAAGCTGAGGGTCACAGGTTCGAGCCCTGTACGTCCCACCCAAGAAAGGCCGCGGATTTGTCTGCGGTTTTTTGATTGATGATATTTTTTTGCGCGCTGGTAATTTGAATGTCGGAATTAAATAATGCCAATGTTCTGGAAGTTATTTCTCTTAGCAATATTTTTTGTCATTTTGAGCTTGTCTAGGAATCTCTTTATTCTATTAAAATTGTATGATATGAGTCCGAGTGGTAGTGGAGGAATTCTTCGACTCCGCTGTCGCTTCGCTCAGAATGACAAAGAGGTGATTTATAGTGAAAATAATGTTTGGTAAGGCTAGGACGATAGAGGCGAGATCCAGTTTAGCATTTTTGACAAAAAAATAATCCAGAATTAGACTTTTTGCGTATAATATAGAACATATTGTGATTCTCTTGTAGTAGAGGATAGTGAGGTGGGGGGGGTAATTGTCCAGATTGGCAGAACAGGAGGCTGCTGAGAGAATCAGATTTAGCCAGATGAGTCTGGAAGAAAGAGAAGTTGAAATCGGGAAAAAATCTGGAGAAGAAGGGTTGAAAGGAATTTTTGAATTTAAAGGGAATAGAGAAGTAATCTTTTTGAAAAGGAGACTTCCGCCGAGTCGTAATCAGGAGAGACATTAAACGAAAAAAAGGAGGTAATCGAGATGTTATACGGAAATATGTTGTCAATCAAGGGCGGCGCGAAGATGTAAAACAACTTAAGCTCTTTGATTTCTGACCTTTGATACCGCAACAGCTTGCCGCGCGGAGGTTCATTAGAGCTTCCTTTTTTATTGAGCAAAAATTGGTTTTGTGTTAGGCTGAATATGTAAGAAGTAAATGTTAAATTGATATGATAAAAAGAGAGATAGAGATGATAATCTATAATATTGTGCTTCAGAAATGGGGTGATTTAAAGGAGATGAATTTGGAGGTGGAAAATCCGAAACAGAAGGATAATGGGGATTATTCCTCGAATGCGGCGATGGTGCTTTCGAAGAGATTAAGTAAGAATCCGCGTGAGATTGCTGAGGAAATCGTCGCAGAAGTATCGAAAGATGCGGAATATATGAAAATTTTCAGTAAAGTGGAAATCGCTGGACCGGGATTCGTTAATTTTTATATCAGCGATGAGAAGCTTTTTGAAAATGTGTTGGAGGTTTTGGATAAAAAAGAAAAGTTCGGTAAGGAAAAGGTTGGCGAGGGCAAGACAGTAATAGTGGATTATTCCTCAATCAATATCGCTAAGCCGATGCATGTCGGGCATTTGCGTTCTACGATTATAGGACAAGCGCTTTATAATATCTATGAAAGTTTGGGGTATAAAGTCATCGGCGATAATCACATCGGAGACTGGGGGACACAATTCGGCAAGATGATTTATGCTTATAAAAATTGGGGGAATAAGAAAATTATTGCCAGGGATCCGATTGAAGAGATGACCAAGCTTTATGTCCGTTTTCATAAGGAAGCGGAAGAAAATAAGATTTTGGAAGATTTGGCGCGTGAGGAAACGAAGAAATTGCAGAATGGAGACGACGAAAACACTAAAATATGGAAATTTTTAGTGAGAGAAAGCCTCAAAGACGCTGGCAAGACTTATAAAATGTTGAATGTGAAATTTGATTATACTTTGGGCGAGAGTTTTTATAACGATAATCTCAAGGGGATTGTTGAGGAGGCGATGGAAAAAAATATTGCACAGAAAAGTGAAGGCGCGGTCATCGTGAACCTTGATAAATTCAGACTGCCACCTTTTTTGATTCAGAAAAGTGATGGAGCTTATCTTTATACCACTACCGATTTGGCGGCGGCAAAATATCGCAAGGAAAAATTTAAAGCGGATAAAATTTTGTATGTAGTTTCAAATGAGCAAGCTCTCCATTTCGAGCAGCTTATTAAGACAGTCGAGCTTCTGGGATATTGTGATGATGTGGAAATGAAACATATAAAATTCGGTATGGTGTTGGGAGAGGCTGGCAAGAAATTCTCGACAAGAAAAGGGGACACGGTGCGACTTGAGGAGCTTATATCTAGGGCGGTGGAGATTGCAAAAAGGGTCGTTGAGGAGAAAAATCCAAGCTTGAGCCAGAAGGAGAAGAAGAAGATTGCCAGGACGGTGGGGGTCGGGGCTGTAAAATATAATGATCTTTCGCAAAACAGGATGACCGATATCGCTTTCAATTGGGAAAAGATGCTTTCTTTTGATGGGAATAGCGCACCCTATCTACAATATACTTATGCTCGAATCAACTCTTTGAGAGAAAAATATAAGAAAGAGAATAAGCTAGATTTTCTGATTCCTTTCAAAAGACCGAATATGGAACTTTTGAAAGAGGAGGCGGAAAGAGATGTCTTGAGGCAACTTATTAAATATTCAGAGGCGATTGAAAACGCCGCTTCGGAAAACAGTCCTCATTTGGTCGCGCTTTATGTCTACAATCTGGCATCAGGTTATAATGTTTTTTATAATTCACTTCCGATTTTGAAGGCAGACAAAGATTTGGGGCGTGCCAGAATCGCTCTTTCGGATGCGGTCGGCATCGTCATCAAAAACGGTTTGGAAATTCTTGGGATCGATGTATTGGAGAGAATGTAAACGATATTGACTACGGGCTTGTTTAAAGATAAGATATCAGTGTGATAGGGGCTGATTCTGCTATTCTCTACCTAAAAAACGGAAAAGAATGGGCGGAACAGGAAAAGCTCCTATCACACCATATTTTCTGGATAAGTGTTAAGTGTGATTTTTATATATCATGTATAAGGTTGTACGAGGAGAATCTTTGATGTCTAAAATAAGCGGTATTGCGTTTAATTTCTTCAGCTTAGGCTGTTTTTTGTTGACAAATTATTTTTTTATGATAAAGTAAGGCTGCCCCTATTTTCTTTTGGAAGTTGATTTGTTAAAAAAGATCAACTTCCTAAAAATTTTTTCAAATTGGCCTGACGGCTGTTTTTTGTTGACTTTCCCTTATTTTGGCGTTATTATGGAAAAGTAATCAGTTTATGAAGGAATTTTGTGGAATTTTCAAGAGATAGTAATAATCGATTTTAAACTCTATTTTTATTTAATAGGTTATTTTGTAAATACTTATTAGATAAAAGTGGAGTTTTTATATACTAAAAAACCTAAGAAATAAACGAATTTTATGCAAAAATACAGGACTCATCATTGTAGTGAATTGCGTAAGGAAGATGAAAATAAGCGCGTAACCCTTTCGGGCTGGGTGAATACTAGGCGTGACCATGGAGGTGTTATATTTATTGATCTTCGAGATTGTTATGGTTTGACTCAGGTCACTTTTGATCCCAAAATTTCAGAAGAGGCTTGGAAAATGGCTGATGAAATCCGTAGCGAGTTTGTTGTGAGGGTCGAGGGAAAAGTTGTTCTTCGTCCGGCGGATATGAAAAACGAGAAGCTTGTGACTGGCGAGATTGAAGTTGAGGCGGAAAAAATCGACATACTTTCTCGATCGAAAGTGCCTCCTTTTGAAGTGGCGGAAATTGAAGGTGTGGACAAAGCAAAAGATGTGAAAGAAGAACTCCGTTTGGAATACCGCTTCGTTGATCTTCGCAGAAAAAAAATGCAGGAAATGCTTCGCGCCAAAGATTTATATTTTCAAACTATCCGTAAATATTTCCAGGAAAAAGATTTTGTGGAGGTTCAGACTCCGATTTTGGCCAACTCTTCTCCGGAAGGGGCACGGGATTTTTTGATTCCTTCGCGACTTTATCCTGGAAAATTTTATGCCTTGCCACAAGCTCCGCAGCAGTTCAAGCAGCTTTTAATGGTGGGGGGGACTGATAAATATTTCCAGATTGCGCCTTGTTTTCGTGATGAGGATCCGCGTATGGATCGGGCTTATGGAGAATTTTATCAACTTGATATGGAGATGAGTTTTGTTGAGCAGGAAGATGTCTTTGATGTAATGGAGCCGCTTTTTTTGGAGTTGGTAGAAAAATTCAGTGACAAAAAATTGGTGGGGTTGGACGAGAACGGAAGGTTCAGGAGAATCTCTTGGAAGGATTCAATGAACAAATATGGAATTGATAAGCCTGACCTTCGTTTTGATATGGAAATAAAACCGATAACAGAGATGATTTCTGGTTGTGGTTTCGGTGTATTTGCAGATGTGGCGGCAAAAGGCGGAGTCGTGCATGCTCTTAAAGTTGACGGCGGGGCGAAGTTTTCGCGTAAGGAAATCGATGAGTTGACAGAAATTGCAAAAGGCAAGGGTGCCAAGGGCTTGGCATATATTGTACTTAAGGAAGAGGGGGAAATGCAATCGCCGATCGTGAAATTTTTGGGAGAAGATCTGGCAAGAAACATTGTCGGAGCAGTTGATGCAAGGTTTGGGGATATTATTTTCTTCGGTGCTGATGAATGGAGAACTGTCTGTGACGCTTTGGGCGCGGTGCGAAACGAATGTGGACTGAGGCTCGGGCTTAAAGATAAGACGAAAGGCGCTTTTTGTTGGATTGTTGATTTCCCGATGTTCTCCGAGTCTGAAATTGAGAAGGGGAGAATCGATTTTGAACATAATCCTTTCTCGATGCCGCAAGGAGGACTTGACGCGCTTAATACTGAGAAGCCTCTGGATATTTTTGGTTTTCAATATGATATTGTGTTTAATGGTTTTGAGTCGTTGAGCGGCGCTATACGAAATCATGAACCGGAGACAATGTATAAGGCGTTTGAGATTGCAGGATATGGCAAGGAAACGGTGGAAGCGCGGTTTGGTGGAATGATCAAGGCTTTTCAGTATGGCGCGCCACCACATGGAGGTTGTGCCATCGGAGTGGATAGATTTTTTATGGTACTTAATGATATGGATTCTATCCGTGATATTTATGCCTTCCCGAAAGACGGAAAAGGCAAGGACCTGATGATGGACAGTCCGGCAGAGGTTGACGAGATGCAACTCAGGGAGGTGCATATCAAATTAAGAAAGGCTTAAAAAAGCCGATAGGTATTAGATATAAGGTTAGAATACGGCGTTTATTTTTCCTCACCCTAACCCTCTCCCACAGGAGAGTGGACGAGGCATATAGTTTTTTGATTTAAAATTCGTTTAAGTTTTTATTTATCATTTCGGAATTTCGTTATGGTGGAATATCTGGAATTTTTGTGTACTGGGTATCTGTTACACGGATTTCGGAATGAAATACGCGGAGAGAGGTATGACAATCAAGGCAAAAAATGCTAAAATATTTGTAGAATAGTGATAGTCATTTATGAGCAAAAATATTGAAGTCGAGGTGCGGAGCTTTGTAGATGATAAGCAGTTCGAAAATATTAAAAATATTCTAGATAAGAGTTATAAATTTGTTAAAGAGTTGAAAGAAGTCACTGTCTATTTTTCAGGAGAGAAAGACCTGCGAATGCGCAAGAATGAAACGGAGGCATTTGTTATTTTGAAAGAAGGTAAAATTCACGATGATTCTCGTAAAGAGTTTGAGATTAAGATTGGAAGAGGGGATTTTGATAATATGATAGAGTTTTTTCGAGGTCTCGGATATGAAATTGAAATAGAATGGCAGAGAAATCGTCTGGAATATAAAAATGATGATGTGAAAATTCTACTGAATTACACGAAAGGTTACGGTAAGATATTGAAAATAGAGAAAATGGCGGAAGAGGGAGAGGAGCTTGGGGTACACGGGTTACTTGTTGATGAGATGAGTGAATTCGGTATAGCGAAAATAACCTCTAAATAAGAGTTTAATGAGAAATTTGAATATTATAAGAAAAGTTGGAAAAATTTAATCAGGTAGGATTAAAAATATGGAATATGAAGTGGTAATCGGGATGGAAATTCATTTCGAAATCAATACGGCATCAAAGATGTTCTGTAGCTGTACGAACAATCCGGAGGAAGTAATTCCCAATAAAAATGTCTGTCCGATTTGTATGGGGCATCCGGGGACACTGCCGACTATCAATAAGCGGGCAATCGAGAGTGTGATCAAGGCGGGACTGGCAGTCAATTGTGAAATCGCCACCTTTTCTAAATTTGATCGTAAGAACTATTTTTATCCTGATTTGCCGAAGGGTTATCAGGTGACGCAATACGATTTGCCTCTTTGCAAGAATGGATTTTTGGAAGTGAATGGCAAAAAAATCCGAGTCAACCGTATCCATATGGAGGAAGATACTGGCAAGCTGGTTCATCCGGCTGGTGCGGGATATTCTCTCGTGGATCTGAACCGTTCGAGTGTGCCCTTGGCTGAGTTAGTTACGGAAGCGGATTTGCGGTCTTCGGCGGATGCTAAGGATTTTTGTAAACAACTTCAGCAGATTATTCGAGCAATTGGCGTTGCTGATGGGGATATGGAAAAGGGACATATGAGATGCGAGGCAAATATCAGTCTTCGTCCCGTGGGCAGGGAAGAATTCGGGACTAAAGTGGAGGTAAAAAATTTGAACTCTTTCCGTGCAGTGGAGCGGGCAATCGAGTATGAAATCAAGAGGCAGACAGAAGTTTTGAATGATGGCGGAGAGATTGTGCAGGAGACTCGCGGTTGGAATGCGGATAAACAGATCACTTTTACTCAGCGTAAAAAGGAATCCGCACATGATTATCGTTATTTCCCAGAGCCGGACTTGCCGCCGATGGATCTTACAAAAGAGGCGGGCGTGTTCGATGTCGAGGCGCTCAGAAATTCTCTCCCAGAATTGCCGCTACAGAAAAAATATCGATTGATGGATCAATATGGACTCTCGGAGGAGAATGCCAGGATATTTTCGGAAGATTTTGATTTGGCCAACGGGTTTGAAGAAGTTATTTCTGAGCTTGAGGCGTGGGTGGAAGCTAAGAATATCGATAATAATGCGATCCAAAAACTTACTAAACTGACTGCTAATTATGTTCTCACCGAGCTTCAAAAACTTCTATATTTAAGTGGAACCGCAGTGTGTGACTGTAGAATTACAAAAGAAAATTTTGCGGAGTTTATTACTCTTATTTACGAAGGTAGAGTTTCTAGTTCCGGCGCGCAGGCGCTACTTAAAGAGATGTTCGATACCGGCGGAGATCCTTCCGATATTCTGGATGCTAAAGGACTGACGCAAATGACAGACGAGGGTGAGATCGAAAAGATTGTGGATGCGATCATCGTGAACAATCAGAAGTCCATTGATGACTATAAGAACGGGAAAGGCAACGCGCTCCAATTCTTGATCGGACAGGTGATGAAAGAGAGTAAGGGACAGGCTAATCCGAAAGTGGCGGAGGAATTGTTGAAGAAAAAATTGGGATAATACGAGAAGGACTGTACTTATAGAATCAAGAGGACAGTTCTTTTTTTGATATGGAGTAGCAGACTTCAGTCTGCGCTGCTGTCCCACGCAGGAACAACAAATGCATATGTCGCATGGATTGTGAAAGCCGCACGAGATAAATCCCGCTACTCCGCGTTAAATAGTGTTTTTATGTGTATAAGGCAATTTGCCCCACATTTCAAAAAGATATATAATGCAAACAAGCTTTGTTATATAAAAAATAAAACATCAATTATGTCTAAAATCAATACCGTTGATTCTATTGTGCGTATAAAAAGATTGCCAGCGGGGGGGGCGATGAAATCTCAGTCCCAAAAATCCATCTCAAAAAATCATTCTACAAAAAACTGACTTCTTCTTTTCTCGTCCTTTCTATCCTCTTCCAGTCGATAGCGGGGATTTTTTTGTTCGTGCCGAAAGGGAATGAGGCAAAGGCGGCTACATTACTAAGCGATGATTTTTCAGATAATTCTCTTGACGCTTCGAAATGGATAAAACAGGACACTTCAGGTGGTGACAATATTCAGGAAAGCGGAGAAAAAATAAATCTAATAGGAGGTGGGAGCTGGGGGACTACTGCCTTAGTAAGTCAAACAAATTTTACGCGAGCTGAGAATCTTACTTTTTCTGCGGTAGTTAATCATTCTTCTCCTAATGTAATGTTTGGATTCAAAGACGGAGATGCTGCTTATAACTATACTAACATGGTATACGGACTTTATTTTTATGAAGAAGATGGAAGAAATAAAGTTTTGATTTTTGAGAACGGAGTCAATACAGGAGAGGTCGGTTCTGGCTGGTCGTTGGATACCGATTATAAAATAGCGATAGTTTTAAAAACAACGGGGGCCAAATATTATATTCAAGGTGGAGTTTATGGGATTTTTGGAAGCGATAGCTGGACTCTTCTATACGAGTCTTCTAATTCTAGTGAGAGTAATCTCAAAGTCGGTTTTACTTCAAGATCGACTGCCAATCCCACGATGTCCATGGATGATGTCTTGGTAAGCAGCATTCCGCCGACCATCCATTTGCTAATCACCATTCAGAACGTTATGTTGGCAAAGCCAACTCCGACTTCGATTTCTTTGATGGTTAAAACAAATATATATACCAATGTTGTGGTAGATTATGGGCCTGATAACAGTTATGGGAATACTGTGACTTCTAGCAGTGCCGCCAATCATGAAATATTGATCTCCGATCTGAATCCTTCTTTACTCTATCATTATAAAATTACTGCATCTAGAAATGATGATGCACAAAATATGGTTTCGACCAATGATTCTACTTTTAAAACTCAATTACAATCCGGTAGCGATTTTACTTTTGGAATAATAAACGACATGCAGGGGTGTGATTTTTCTGATACGATATCCAAAATCGAAAATAGGAGTCCCGATATAATTTTGGCAGTAGGTGATAACATCGATGGTCAGACTGCTGGTACGGTTAACAGTTTTAAGACGCTATGGTCGTCTACCGTTTTTGATTATATGCAAGATATTACCAATCACATCCCTTTATTCGTAGTCTTGGGTAATCATGATGGGGGACCTTCGAGCTATTATGATAACGGAATGCTTGCATATGAACAGGAATTAGGGATGCCGGCTTCGGAAAGTGGAGGAGAAAGATACTATTCATTCGATTATGGCGACGCTCATTTCGTTGTTCTAAACGGAACGCGTGCCGATAGTAATGGAGGAACTATAGATAATGCTCAGCTAAATTGGCTTCAAGATGATTTACAATCTACGGACAAAAAATATAAGTTCGTATTTGATCACTTTCTAGTTTACGGAGTTGATGAAGGTACCGACATGACCGACATTTGGAGGCTGTCAAATTATAATGAACTTCACGACATTTTAAAAAATAATGGAGTTCTGGCCTTTTTCAACGGGCATCGTCATGTTTATAACAGATATGTCAAAGATGGGGTTTTCTATATTTCCAATCCTACCGCTGCGACTGGTTCTTGTATCTTAAATGGAAGGTTCGGGAATGATAGTTATGCAAATAATGGAGGTGACTTGGGAACGATTGATAACGCGAGGGGGGATTTTGCTGGTTTTACCGAGGTTTCTGTTTCTCCTTCTCAAGCAAATGTTGTGATTTATAAAAATGATGGGACTTTGATTGACAGTTTTGATTTGACGCCAGAAGAATTCGGATTAAATATTCCGCAAAATAATGTCCATATACAAAATTCTACTCCAGCTTTTTTTTGGAATCCATCTTTTGATAGCGGATCTGGTCTTGCCAAATACCAGCTATATATCGATGGGGTGTTAAATCAGGATAACATATCTGTCGATAGTACTTCTGCTATTTCTTCTCACTATCTTTCTTGTGGAGGCCATAGTTGGTATGTAAGAGCTGTGAACAATAATGGCGATTTTATTGATTCCAGCGCTTTCGGATTTATAATAGATTGTGGTGGTCTCTCTCTTCCTCCTGCCAAACCCACCCTTTCCGATCTCGCTATTACCTTCCTTGATAATGGCACCCTCTCTTTCGACAACCTTCCGGATACCGTTACCCAGATAGCCATCTCTGCTATCCCTGATTTTGGCAATGCTTCTTGGGAAGATATATCCAAAAAAGAAGAACTGCTCCAAAGATATGCCGGTGCCGATAAGCTCTACATCAAATTCCGTACCAATCAAGGAGCCGTTTCGGATGTGATTACTTGTGAAGGAGACAAAATCGGCACCATAGGAGAGGGGACAGATACGAGCGACACAATAGACAATAACAACCAAGGAAGTAGCACTCAAGCCTTGAACGATGGCGACCTTGTCAAAACCATCAATTCTCCCGATGTTTATATCATCAAATACAAAAATAACAAACAATACAAAAGATTAATTTTAGCTCCCTATATTTTCAATCTCTATGGACATCTTAAATGGGATAACATTAAAACAATATCTCAATCACAATTAGATCAATTCATCACTTCCAATCTTATCAAAGAAGCCTTTGATTCTATCATCTATCAACTATTTTCAGATGGCGATGCAGGAAAGAGAAAGCCGTTAGGCACTTCAACAACTTACGACCCCGATTCCGTTTATGAAATCAACAAACCCGAGCAGGATAGTTATGAGGCGATGAATTAATTTTTCAGAAAAAACAAAAAAGATAGTCCTTTTTTGATCACGGAGTAGCAGGTTTCAACCTGCGCTGCTGTCTTATGTAATAATAATATTCCCATAAATGCGCGCAGACTGAAGTTGGCTACTCCAAAAAATACTCAGAATGAAAGAATAAGAAACAGCAATCAGCTGTTTTATTTTATAAAGTTTTTGATTAATTCTTCTGCTTCTTTATAATTTTTTACCCAATGAATTCTCTCATCTCTTTTGAACCATGTAATTTGTCTACGGGCGTATTGATGAGTGCGCCATTTTATCTGTTGGATCGCTTCTTCAAGTGTAATTTCTTGTCGCAGATATGAATTGATTTCTTTATAACCGATGCCGCTCATAGCGGGTAGATCGGGATTATATCTCTTTGTAAGTCTTTTTGTTTCATCTATGAGTCCTGCCTCTATCATCTTATCTACTCTTTTATCGATTTTTGCATACAATTCTTTTCGTTCTATTTCGATGCCGATTTGAAGAATATCGAAAAGCGGTTTGCCTTTTTTTTGTTGGGCGGAAAAAGGCTTTCCAGTGATTTTATAGACTTCTAATGCTCTGATTATTTTCCGTTTATTATCCGGACCGATAGTTTTTGCTGATAAGGGGTCTACATTTTGTAGTTCGTTAAAAAGTTCTTTCGTGCTTTTATCTCCAAGCTCTGCCCGTAACTTTTTATCAGGAGGAGCTTCCGGTATATCCAGATTATCTACGATTGAACTGATATAGAGTCCTGTGCCGCCGACTAAAATTGGAAGCTTGCCATGATTTTGCACCTCTTCTATTTTTTGAAGCGCCAGTCTTTTGTAATCAGCAAGCGAAAAATTTTCGTTTGGATTTATTAGGTCGAGCAGATGGAGAGATATTTTGTCGATAATATAGACTATCTCATCCTCCACGGTATCTCTTGTGGCGTTTTTTTCGAGCTTATTGGTAGCAATATCCATTTCTTTATAAATCTGTCTGGAATCGGCATTTATGAGCTCTCCATAGAATTCCTTTGCTAATTTCAAAGCTAGTCCGGTTTTGCCGGAAGCAGTGGGGCCGAGGATGACGACAAGAGGTTTGAGGTTTGGCATATTTAAATCTTATATTGGCTGTCATCCTGAGGTACTCCGAAGGATCCCGTTTTATCCCGCGTAGCAACGGGATCCTTCGTTTCGCTCCGCTGCACTCAGGATGACGGCTAAAAATTATTCTACAAGTGTTCCTTCCAGCGCCCATGGTGTGACTTTGGTGACTTGTGCTTTTGTGAATTTGCCGATAGCGCATGTGTCGATTTCGCCTTTTCTGATCTTTATGTCTTTGAAGCTTCTAGTTTTGCCGAAATAATATTTTTCATTTTCTTTCTCTATTAATACTTCGATTTTTCTTCCCATATATCGCTTATTATTTTCGAGTGCCGTTTCTCGGAGGAGGTCGTTAAGAGCTTTTTCGCGTTGTTTCTTCTCTCCGGCGCTCACATCATCCGGCATTTCGAATGAGGCTGTGCCGGCGCGCGGGGAATATTGATTGATATAGGCTATGTCGAATTTTGCCAGTCGCATAAGTTTGCCTGTTTCCAAAAATTGTTTTTCCGTCTCTCCTGGAAAACCGACAATAATGTCAGTAGTCAGCATTATATCTGGAATAGCTTCCCGTATATTTTTTACCAGTCCTAAAAAATGTTCTTTCGTATATTTTCGATTCATCTTTTCAAGGATTTCATCGTTTCCTGATTGTAAAGCCAGATGGATGTGGTTGGCGCATTTTGGTAGACTCTTTACCGATTCGATCAATCTGATGCTCATATCTTTAGGGTGGCTGGTCAGGAACCTGACCCAGAAGTCTCCTTCGATCTCGTTAATTTTTCCAAGAAGAGCAGGGAAGTCGGTTGTTTCGTCGGGGCGATATGAATTTACATTTTGGCCCAATAAGATTATTTCTTTATATCCTTTTCGGACAAGCTCGGTGATTTCATTGAGAACCTCTTGCGCCGGCCTCGAATATTCTCTTCCGCGCGTGTAGGGGACTATGCAGTAGGAGCAGAAATTATTGCAACCAGTCATGATCGGCACATAGGCAGTGAAAGGGCTTTCGTGTTCTGGCTTGATTTGGAAATAATCAAGGCTTTTCTCATTATCAGTATTCTTTATTCCTAATTTTTCTGGAAGCTCATTTATATTTTTGATGTCTATAATAATATCAAAAATTTTCTCTAGTTTTTCTCTGTCTTTTTTGACCACGCATCCGGTCAGGACTGCTTTGAAATTAGGATTGTGCAGGCGGTATCTTTTAAATTTCTTGCCGTTGCCATAGAGTCGATTGACGGCTGATTCTCTTACCGCGCAGGCTACGAATACGACCAAATCCGCCTCGCTTTCCTTGGAGGTTTTATCGTATCCGAGGCTTTCCAGTACGCCAGAAACCCGCTCAGCATCGGCATAATTCATCTGGCAACCGTAAATTTGTATAAAATATTTCATAATCTAGCTTGATATTACCCTAGAACAGTAACAAAAAAAGATGTTTTGAGCAAGAATTTGCTTCTATAGGTATTATGCGTTTTGATGTATGCTATATTATGAAATAAAAAAAAGAAGTAATTAAAATATAATTAATTTACTTCATCCGGTTTACTTTGGTCTTTTGTTTCTGGTTCATCTTCAAGTCCAGTCTCTACTCCAAAAGTAAGTGAATCATACGAGGGTCTTGGCACTTTTTATCGCTCCATTTTTTTTGTTTTCTATTATATATATTCCTAAAATACTACTTTAAATTATCTTGTCAATAACAAAAAATAAAGCCTCGAAAAAGGCTTTATTCTAACTTAAAATTGAATTTTTTTTACTTCTTGTTTTTAACTTCTCCCTTGATTTTCTGCAAGAACTCTTCTACTTTCATTGCCACGATGTCGCGTGAGCCTTTGGAGCGGACAGCTACGGCACCGTCTTCGATTTCTTTGTCGCCCAGCACCAGCATATATGGAATCTTTTCTTTTTCCGCCTCGCGGATTTTCTTGCCGATACTCTCGTTGCTATCGTCGATTTCCACACGGATGTCTTCGTTGGCAAGTATATCAAAAATTTTCTGCGTATATCCAATATGCTTTTCCGAGGAAACAGGCAAGAGTTTTACTTGGACAGGGGAGATCCAGAGTGGGAAGTTGCCGCCGGTGTGTTCTATAAGGATGCCGATAAATCTTTCTAGCGAGCCAAAGATAGCGGCATGGATCATCACCGGGGTTTTCTTGCCGCCGTCTGCGTCGATATATTCCATATCGAATCTGCCCGGAAGCTGGAAATCGAGTTGGATGGTGGCCAGCTGCCAGCTGCGTCCGATAGCATCCTTGATATTGATGTCTATCTTAGGACCGTAGAATGCGCCATCCTTATCTTTGAGGCCGTATTCGATATTTTCTTTTGCGAGCGCATCGCGGAGATCTTTCTCCGCTTTTTCCCATGTAGAGGTTTCTCCCATGAAATCGTCGGGGCGGGTAGAGAGGAAGAATTCCGGTTTGATGTCGAATACATTGAAATATTCCTTTACCATCTTGAGCAGGGTTCTGATCTCTTCTTCTATCTGATTTTCCATAAGAAGTATATGGGAATCGTCCTGGGTGATGGCACGCACGCGGAAGAGACCATTGAGTTGTCCGGACTTTTCGTTTCGCATCACCCGTCCGATTTCAGTGTAGCGGATGGGCAGTTCTTTGTAGGAGCGTTGCTTGGTCTGATAGATTTTGATGTTAAAAGGACAGTCCATAGGCTTAAGGCAGTAGGTTTCGTTTTCCACTTTGAACGAAAACATATCCTCTTGATAATGATCCCAGTGCCCGGAAGTTTCCCATAGGACCTTCTTGGCAAGTTGTGGTGTTTGGATTTCTACGGAGCCATATTTCTTGCGTATGCTTTTGCCGAATTTTTCCAATTCATTCCAGATAATCATTCCTCTGGGATGCCAGAAAGCTGAACCTGGAGCTTCGGGGTGAAAGGAGAAAAGATCGAGTTCGCGCCCCAATTTTTTATGATCCCGTTTCTCGGCTTCGATTAACTGCGCTTCATATTCTTTTAACTGTGTTTTATTCTCAAAAGCAACAGCGTAAATCCTTTGCAGCATCTTATTTTTCTCGTCGCCCCGCCAATATGCCGCGGAAGTTTTGGTGAGTTTGAAAGAAGTAAAATCAATTTCGCCGGTCGAGTCGATGTGCGGACCGCGGCAGAGATCGACAAAGCTGCCGGTACGGTAGACAGTAACTTTTTCTTCATTAGCTTCTTCGCCCAGAATTTCCACTTTATAAATTTGTCCGGCTTTCTCAAAAAGCTCCAGAGCTTTTTCTCTTTTGATTTCCTCTCTTTCGAAAGGCAGATTTTGCTTGATAATCTCCTTCATCTTCTTTTCGAGAATTGGCAGGTCTTCTGGAATCAGAGTCCTTGGCAGGTCGAAGTCATAGTAAAATCCGTTTTCGATGGCGGGGCCGACACCGAATTTTGCCTCTGGAAACATTTCCAAGACAGCAGTCGCCAAGATGTGGGCGAGGGAGTGTCTTTTGATTTCCAGTTTTTCTTGTTCGTTCATAGGTTTGTTGTTAATTAATTTTTTAAAACTTTATATTACGCGGAGTAGCAGACTTTAGTCTGCACTGCTATCTAATATGGGGATAACAAAATATGTAGTGTGTTTATTGGCTTGAGATAACCGCGCAGGTTAAAACCTGCTACTCCGCGTATGAATACGATTTTGTTTTTAAATAACAAAAAAAGCCCAAGAAATACTTGTGCTTTGGGACCCTTTGAGGATAAATCCTTCTTCAGGCGGTTCCACCCAAATTCCGAAAAATAAATCTCGGCATCTTTCTAATTGTTTCGAAGCTTGGCCTTGCGGTGGATTGCTCCAGAATGTTTGGTGGACATTCCGATTACTTCTAAGATTGATTATAGGCTTTTTTGTGGATGTGTCAAACTGTATTCTAATATATTAAATTTAGAATAAATAAAAAAAGAAGAAAACTAGAATTCGAGAAATCGTTTTATTGTATTTTCTCAAAGTCTCCTTTTCTTACAAATAACAATTTTGATTTTGGGAATTCTATGACAAAACCGTCATCAAACTCTTTCTTTAGGGTTCCTTCTATTATAGGTTCACCGTCCTCTATACAAGAAAGGTTTTTGTACGCATCTCTTTCTTTGAGTTCATTGATTTTTTTTGGGGATAGCCTCACTGAGTCTCCCAGCATCACGCCTGTAGGTAGTTTTAGTTCTGTATCCATGATTTATATCTCCACTGATTGTAATAATAAACATCTAAACAAATATGTCAATATATAAAATTTATTTCAAAATCACATTCTGCCCCGTAACAATATTTCTAATACCGTCCAGCACCTTCTCATCACAAGTTATATTCTTATTTGCTTTAATCTTCTGATAGCCGTTGCCGTCGGTTGGGATGGAGATAAGTACACTAAATTTCCCTTCGCTTTGATTTTTAAGGAATTCTGAAAGTTTTAGCATCATTTGTTTGGCGTTTTGTTGGGGGATTGATATATTGATCGTTTCAGCTTCTTCCAGCGATTTCGATTTGTGTTTATTTGAATATTCTCGCGCTTCCACAAGGTCGATGCGGCGGGCCTCTTCGCCTAATAATTTAAATACCCCGTCTTTGTCGCTTAGTTTTCCTTTGACAAGAACGATACTGCCGTCTTCCCATATATCAGGATTGTCGCCGAGGACTTTGGGAAATACTAAGATTTCTATTTTACCTGTCAGGTCTTCCAAATTAACGAAGAGCATCGAGGAGCCTCTTTTGGTTATAATTTTTTGGACCTTGGTGATGATGCCCGCGAGTTGTGCCATCTGATTGACATCCGCGTGTTTAAGATGTCCGATCGATGTGCACTTGTCGGAAAAGTAAGCCGCGTATTCTTTGAGGGGGTGGTCGCTGACATAGAGCCCGAGCAGTTCTTTTTCCCAAGTCATCCGTTCCGTTTTGCTTGCAGGTTTCTGTGGATCAAGTTTTAGTGTGTTGATGGAATCATCGGTGGTTGCGGAGGCGAACAAACTGAATTGACCGTTGGCAGCCGCCTTCTGTTCCTCTTTGGCAAAAAGCAGAATCTTTTCCAGATTTCCCAAAATATTGTTTCTTTCTGTAATACTATCGAATGCTCCGGCCTTAGCAAGACTTTCCATTGATTTTTTATTGAGTGCATTGGATTTGACGCGAAGTACAAAGTCTTCAATGTCTTTGAATTTGCCGTTTTGTTTTCTTTCTTCAACGATGGTTTTAATAAGCTGTTCGCCAACATTTTTGATAGCGGAGAGCCCGAAACGGATTTTTTTGCTGCTATCTTCTTGGGGAATCACACCGAAGTCCACGAAGCTTTCATTTACATCCGGCGGGAGGACCTCGATGTCTATGAGTCGACACTCTTCGACTTCAATGGCGACGCGGTCGATATTTTCTCGATCACTCGTTAAAAGCGCCGCCATAAATTCAGCGGGGTAATGGGCCTTGAGATATGCTGTCTGGTAGCCGATGAAAGCATAACAGACTGCGTGGGAACGGTTGAAGCCATATTCTGCGAAAGCTTCGCAGTCAGCGAAAGTTTGTTCCGCAAGTTTCTTATCCAGTCCGTTCTTGACGCATCCGTTGATAAAGTCATCTTTCATTTTTGCCATAAGCTCGGCGATTTTCTTTCCCATCGCTTTTCGCAGTGTGTCCGCCTGTCCGCCGGTAAAGCTCGCCATATCTTTGGAGAGTCTCATCACTTGTTCTTGGTAGACGATGACGCCGTAAGTATTTTCCAGCGCGTCTTTCATCACAGGATGCTTATAGACAATTTCTTTTCTGCCGTGTTTGCGGTCAATAAATTCGTCTACCATTCCCGAGTTTAGCGGTCCCGGTCGATAGAGGGCAACCATAGCGATGATGTCTTCAAAATCTGTCGGCGCTAATCTTTTGAGATATTTTTTCATACCGTTGGACTCAAATTGGAATACTCCGGTAGTCATCCCTTTCTGAAAAAGCTTCAGTGTTTCTGCATCTCCCAACGGAACTTCGGCAATGTCTATGTCGATGTTATGTATTTTGGAAATGATTTTGAGTGCACGCTCAATAATCGTAAGGTTTTTAAGTCCCAAAAAATCCATCTTTAGAAGCCCTAGTTTTTCGATGTCGCCGGCAGGGTATTGCGTAGTGATGGCGGTATCGTCCTGTGGCGGATGCTGGGTTGGAGTGTAGTCGTTAATCGGGTCTTTGCTGATGACGACTCCGCAGGCGTGTGTTGAATTATGTCTGACAACGCCTTCTAGTTTCAGGGAATAATCGAGCAGCTTTTTCGCGTCCGGGTCGTTTTCATATATGTCTTTGAGCTCTTTGGTGTTTTCTATTGCATCCTTGAGCTTGGTGAACATCGGAATCATTTTGGAAATTTTGTCGCAATAGGAATAGGGGAGCGCGAGCGCTCTGCCGCAATCGCGGACTGCCGCTTTGGACGCCATAGTTCCGAAGGTGATGATTTGTGCCACATGGTCTTGTCCGTATTTCTGTGCGACATAGGCAAGGACTTCGTCGCGTCTGGTGTCCGCAAAATCCATATCGATGTCGGGCATACTGATTCGGTCGGGATTTAGAAACCTCTCAAAAAGCAGATTATATTTGAGCGGATCCATTTCGGTGATTCCTGTCAGATAGGACACAATGGAGCCGGCAGCGCTGCCTCTTCCCGGCCCAACGACAATTTTGTGGTCTTTGGCCCAGTTGACAAAATCCTGCACAATCAAAAAGTAGGAAGGAAATCCCATCTGTTTGATGACATCAAGCTCGAAGCGGAGGCGCTTTTCGATCTCCTCGGTGGTTTTGCCGTAGCGTTTTTCAATTCCTTCGTGGCACATTTTTTCCAGATAATCGTTGTCGGTCATTCCGCCTGGCACATCAAAATAGGGGATGAGAATTTTTCCCAAATCGAATTCCACATTACAGGCCTCTACGATGCGTTGGGTGTTTTCAATCGCTTCGGGAATGTGACTGAAGTGCTCAATCATTTCTTCTGGACTTTTCATCGAATAATTCTCATCAAGCATACTCATTCGATCCGTATCTTGCACGGTTTTGTTCATCTGTATACAGAGAAGGATGTCCTGAACCTTGTCGTCTTCTTTATAGACATAGTGGATATCATTGGCAGCAATGAGAGGCGCGCCGGTTTTTTTTGAGAGTTCGATGAGTCCGTTGTTGACCATGTTCTGTCCCTCGAGCTTGGGGTGGTCTTGGAGTTCAAGATAGTAATTCTCTTTGCCGAAAATTTCTTGGAATTCGTATATTATATTTTCTGCCTTTTTCATATCCTTCTGCAGAATTGCTTGCGAAACTTCTCCGGCGATGCACGCAGAGGAGGCGATAATGCCCTTGGAGTGTTGCCGGAGAATCTCTTTGTCCATTCGTGGTTTATAGTAAAAACCTTCTAGATGGGCTAGGGTCGTGAGCTTTACCAAATTTTTATAACCTTCCTCGTTTTTGGCGAGGAGGATTAAATGGTTTCTGCGATTATCAATACTCGGCGTTTTATCAAAACGGGACTTGGAGGCGACATAGGCCTCTGTCCCGATAATAGGTTTGATGCCTTTCGCTTTCGCTTTCTGATAGAATTCAAGCGCGCCGAACATCACTCCGTGGTCGGTGATTGCCAACGAATCCATGCCGAGCTCTGCGGTGCGGTTGACGAGGTCGTCAATTTTTGCCAGTCCGTCCAGAAGACTGTAGTGACTATGGTTATGCAGGTGAGTAAATTTCATTATGGAAAAACTTATCGGTTTATTTCTTTTTTCTATTCTTGTAGAAAAATAGTGCGGCGACAACAAGAAGCACTGCCGCTATCAGCATCAATACGGTCGGTATAATTTTATAAAAGAGGTAATTATTGATTGTGACCCAGCGTAATGCGGCATTTTGTCCGGTTTCCGTTTCGGTGAGGACAAAGGTTATAAGACAAAGTGCAAGTATTGCGGCTATGATCTTTTTACTCTTCTGCGGGAAGCTATAAAAATATCTTCCGAGAAACAAATTGAGCTTTTCTTTTATTGAAAAATCGTTAAAATCTACTTCTTCAAGATTCTCGATGGCTTCGTGATAGCCTTTGATAATTTCCCTGGTGTCATCTGCCGAGATATCAAAGCCCGATTCGGAAACGATTTTTTTATACATCGCTCTGGCATATTTCAATTTGTCGGGATTTTGAAAGAGTTCTTTGTAGTTTTTTATGCGGTCTTCCGTGTCTTTGCCCGGAATATTTTTCTCTTCCAGCACTTTTTTGAAAATCTTTTCAGTTTCCATAACTGCTACTTTGTTGGCGGAAATATCGTTTTTTTCCAGTTCCTTTTCAACAATCTCCCAAAGCGGAGCGTAGGCACTTTTTTGTTTTTGATCTTCTTGCATATTTTTATTGTGATAATTAATATTTACGCCTCTGGCTTAATTTATTATATTATCTAAGCGGAAAAAAGGCAATTTTGAATGTTTTCCTTTTTAGAACAAGAAACTTGACAAAAGATGTTTATCTGCTAAGTTTCTAACTACGCGCTTATTGTGTATATGGGCGTTAAAAAACAAAATGGGAGAAAAAATGGAGGGGTAAAACAGGTGAACGCAATGGAAACAACAAGGAAAATATTTCCTCTAGTAGTAGCATTCTTGTTACTACTTGCTTGCTTACCGCAGGCCGTATTGGCTGAAGAACCCAATTCTGTCCCTCGAGATGTGTCCATAAATATAGATTATCTTGGTGGGGCTGATGACCGGTTAATTATAGAGGTAACTAATCATGATGGGACATATGCAGAAGCTCCCTATGAATTAGGATTGACAGTTAATGGAGATCCCGTTTGGAAAGAGGAGGTTCGTGATAATATAGAATGGGAATTTATCCCAACCTTTTCCGAATTCTTGGTTCCTGGAGAGAATACCGTTGTTGTGAAAGTGTCTGATATGAGTACTTCCATATATTATGACCCAGACCTTTCGAATAACGAAGATACAGAAATGATATTTATTCGGTCTGATGAATCGGTTTTGGACATTAAAGCAGGGGCTGGAATATTTAATTATGGGAAAAGCTTATATGTAGGTGCTTCTCTTCCTGGAGAATATTGTCCTGAAGGTCCATTTATTTACACAGTTTATTTTAACGGAGAAGAGATCTACGAAAAAGAGGAACTGTCTGATTATAGACTTCTTATTGATATAAGAGACAGAACCTTCATAGGATTCAATACTTACTCAGTCATGGTAACCAAAGACGGTGTCTTCGATCCCGATTTGGAAAACAATGTGAAAGAGGCGTCATTAAATATAGTAAAAAACAATACTCCGCAGGACATTGGCATAAGTACTTCTTATGATAAAATATCAGACATTCTGACTGTTTGTCCTGTCCCAATTTCTGAGGAAGATCCATATGTACCGAGATTATTCCATGTAAAAATTAATATTGAAGGAGAAGAGATTCTTAGTGCGGATTTCGATCTTTCACAAGGAGGATGTGTTATTGAAGATTTCTCGAGTTATCTGAATCCGGGAGATAATAAGGTTACAGTTGAGATTTCGTATGTTGACTGGTCGCCTTTATTTGACCCTAACCCAGGGGACAATAAAGAAACCTTCGCTGTGATGGCGCCTGCTACTTGTGCAAGCGTTAGTGGCGTAGATACCAAAAAAGGTATAGCACAAGAGGCCACTATTTACATCAGCTTAGAGGGCAATAGTCCTATAGCGAAAAGAGTCGTCATAGAAATATATGACAAAAAAGGAAACTTTTTATCTAGAGGTGAATTTAGTGATCTAGAATTTCCTTGTACAGTCACTATGACTTCTAACGAGTATGGTTTCCTTTGGTCTAATGTTGCAGGGGGGTGTAGTGCTATAGCTCTTGTCGAAAAATAAGGAGGACGAAGAAATTAAGAAAATCTTTTGCATTTTGCACGAGGAGCTTGGGTTTATTATAAAGATCCGCTCCTCTTTTTTGACACTACGATTTTTAGGTTTATAATACTAGGAATGATTAATATAAGTTTATCAATATGATTCTTCCAGATTTTTCAAGAGAGGAGAGTCTTGCAAGAAAAGGCTATAAGATGGTGGCTGGGGTTGATGAGGCTGGCCGTGGTCCGCTGGCAGGTCCAGTAGTGGCAGCAGCGGTGGTATTTGAGAATAGTAAGGAGTTGGCCAAAGATCTGGCTAGAATGGGAGTTAGGGATTCCAAAATGGTTTCTCCAAAAAAGCGGGAAAGCCTGTATGATTTTATAGTGGATAATTCCAGAAGTTGGGCGGCAGAAGTCGTTTCTGAAAAAGTCATAGACAAAATCAATATCTTGAATGCAACCAAACTGGCAATGAGAGGGGCGCTGGAAAAACTGGGGGTAAGACCGGATTTTATCTTGATTGACGGGAATGCTACGCTTGAGGACTTTCCGGTTTCGCAACTTGCCATTCCGCGCGCAGACCAATATGTATTTTCGGTGAGTGCGGCTTCTATTATTGCAAAAGTGACTCGGGACCGGATTCTGCTTGAAATGGACGAAAAATATCCCGGATATGGTTTTTCTGAACATAAGGGCTATGGAACTAAATTTCATATGGAAGTATTGAAGGAAAAAGGTCCTTGCGAGATACATCGCAGATCCTTTTCCCCGATAAAAGAGCTTTTAGGCTTGATGGGAGTGGAATAGGGGTGGAAACTCCTCCAAGTATTGCTTTTTTTCTTGAAATGGTGTAGTATAATTTGGTATTTGGTAACTGACAATTTTGCTCAGTTTTTTATCGAGATAACAAGTAAATTTTATAATTTTATGCCACATCCAAAGAAGAGAACATCCAAATCTGCGAAGAACGAGAGAAGGTCACATCACAGTTTGAAAGAGATATTTATTGCTGTTTGCGAGAAATGTGGAGGCGCTATCAAGCCTCATCACGCGTGCACAGCTTGCGGTTTTTATAATGGCAAGGATTTCTCAAAAAAAGAAGTGAAGGTTGAAAAGAAAGTAGCGCCTAAGGCGAAGAAAGAAACTAAATCCAAGAAAGAAGAACCTGTAAAAGAAGAAAAAGAAAAGTAGGAATAGCCGTCGTTAATAACTTAAATACCGTTTGTATGTCTAACAGACACTTGTGCAGGTCGATCGCGATGCAAAGCTTATACGAGTGGGATTTTGAAAGCTCTTTAATCGAGAAGCCTGACAATGATTTCAAAAAATTCGACAAGGAAAGATTGACGGCGATTTTGAAAACCGATATCGAAGAATATGCAGAAGGTCTCGAAGATTGTGGTTTTTCGTATGAGCTTGCCGAAGGGGTTTTTGACAATCTGGAAGATATAGATCTTGTGATTAAAAAGTTTGCTCCAGAATGGCCGATTGAGCAGGTGACTATCATCAATAGGAATGTGCTTCGAATCGGAATTTTTGAGTTAAAATTTGGCAAAGGGGAAGATGTTCCCCCTAAGGTTGCTATAAATGAAGCGATTGAGCTTGCAAAGACTTTCGGCGGACAGTCGTCGGGTAAATTCATCAACGGTGTACTGGGGGCCTTATACAAGGAACTCGGCGGTGGTCAGGAGGTTGTAGCTGAAGAAGATGAAACCGTGGTGCCCGATGTTTCGGAAAATTCGAATAAGGAAGAATAATCGGGCCTGAGGCTCGTTTATTTGTTTATCAAATAAATCAATAAAATGGACAGTGACATTTCAAAACTGGAAGGGAAAATCGATTTTGTCGCAAATGATAAAAATCTTTTGAGGCAATCTATGGTTCACCGTTCTTATCTCAACGAACACAGAGATTTTGAACTCGATCATAATGAGAGACTGGAATTTTTGGGAGATGCCGTGTTGGAACTGGTGTCGACCGAATATCTCTATAACAACTTTTCTAACCCTGAAGGCGAGCTGACGAATTTCAGATCGGCTTTGGTGAACGGAAAAATGCTTGCTCAGGTGGCGCAGGAAGTTGGGCTGGAAGAACATCTGATGATGAGTAAGGGGGAAGAGAAGGATACGGGAAAGGCGAGACAATATCTTCTTGCCAATGCCGTGGAAGCGGTTATCGGGGCGATTTATCTGGATCAAGGGTATATACCGGCGAAGAAATTCATAACAGAAAGGATTCTTTCTCATATGGACGATGTTTTGAGTGACAAACTTTATCAAGATCCGAAGAGTAAATTTCAGGAAGAAGCACAGGAAAAAATCGGTATTACGCCGTCATATCGCGTGGAGAAAGACTGGGGACCAGATCATGACAAACACTTTGTAATAGGAGTCTATGTTGGCGATGAAAAAATCGCCGAGGGAGAGGGGACGAGCAAGCAATCGGCGCAGCGGCGCGCAGCGGAAAACGGGCTTAAGGCAAAAGGATGGGGTGAAGAAAAAGAAGCTTAGGGCTTCTTTTTTGTTGGTCTATTTTTTGCTTGACTTTTTGTGATTTTATGTTATTTTATAGGTAACAAAAATAAAGGGTCGTGTATAAATGCAAAATCAAAGTATTTTACCCATAGACGCATTAATGGCTCTTCGGCAGCTTGCTTACCTTAGAGGAATTGCACAGGGAACATCTTATTTAGCTTCTCTTTCCGAAGAGTTTATTCCAGACTTAACTCTTGTGAAAGAATGTAAGGAAAGAGGAGAAGATAATGTTTTGGTTGGCGCCAATCTTCTAATAGATGAGGAACTGAAATAAGGAGGTGTTATCCTTAAAAATTGAGTAGGCCCAAATGCCTACTTTTTCTGTTTTTTATTTGATTTTTTATCATTCCTATAAAATTGACCTTGAAAATCATCTAAACTATAATTATAGGGTTAAATATAACGCATAAAAATATGTGTGGAATTGCGGGATATATCGGTAAGGATGGTGCTAAGGATTTTCTTATCAATGCGCTGAAGAGGTTGGAATATCGGGGTTATGACAGTGCGGGGATCGCGGTAGTTGAGAAAGGAAATGAAGTACGATGCGTGAAGAAAGTCGGTAGAATAAAAGAACTGGAAGATAATATTAAGAATGAGAAGTGGGGCGAGACGGTTGGTATTGCGCATACTAGATGGGCGACACATGGAATTCCGTCCGAGAAAAACGCACATCCGCATTCAGATTGCGATAGTAATATCTATCTCGTGCATAACGGTATTATAGAAAATTATAAGAGCCTTAAGGCGGATTTGGAAAGGGCCGGACATATTTTTAAGTCTAATACGGATACGGAAGTTTTGGCGCATTTAGTCGAGAAGCATTTTGCAGGCAATCTGGAAGAGGCGGTTTTGAACGCGCTCAAAGAGGTTGAGGGGGCTTATGCGTTGGCGGTCATCGCTAGAGAAGATCCTGATAAGCTTGTGGTGGCAAAGAAGTCGAGTCCACTGGTTTTGGGATTTTCCGAGGGGGAGACTTTTATCGCTTCTGACCCGTCGGCGTTGGTGGGTTTTACTGATAGAGTCATTTATATGGATGATGGGGAGTTGGGGGTTATTACAACAGATGATTACAAAATTATTTCTATTGAGAACAATTCTGAGGTTAATAAAAAACCGAATGTGATTGAGTTGGATCTTTCAGATATTCAGAAGAACGGTTTCGAATATTTTTTGCTTAAGGAAATTTTTGAATGCCCTGAGGTGATCAAAAACTCTACGCGGGGCAGGATGATAATCGAAGAAGGCTTGGCGAAGTTGGGCGGGCTGGAAGTTTTGGACCAGAAGCGCTTGCGTGACATCGAGCGCATCATCATTATCGGTTGTGGAAGTGCCAGCTATGCGGCGATGGTGGGGGAATATATGTTGGAAGAATACGCAGGAATACCGGTTGAAGTGGAGCTGGGAAGTGAGTTTCGCTATAGAAAACCTATTATAGATGAGAGGACGGCGGTTTTGGTTGTCAGTCAGTCAGGAGAGACGGCGGACAGTTTGGCGTCGTTGATGGAAGCCAAGCGAAAGGGCGCACTCACGCTAGGAATCGTGAATGTAGTCGGGAGTACGGTCGCGCGGGAAACGGAGGCGGGAGTTTATAATCACGCCGGTCCGGAAATTGCGGTCGCCTCTACAAAAGCGTTTATCTCACAGATAGTGGTTCTGGCTCTTATTACCGTTTATATGGGCAGAATGCGCGGTATGTCGATGATAATGGGAAAGAGAATTCTAGAAGAGATTTCAAATCTTCCGAAATTGGTTGAAGATGTTTTGCAAGATAGCGAAAATATACGGACTTTGGCAAAAAAATATTCCGCTTATGAAAATTTTTTGTATCTCGGAAGAAAATATAATTGTCCGATTGCTTATGAAGGCGCGCTCAAGATCAAGGAGATTTCTTATATTCATGCCGAGGGGTATGCAGGCGGGGAGATGAAGCACGGTCCGATTGCGATGATTGATGAAAATTTCCCATGTGTTTTTATTGCTCCGAAAGACAGTGTCTATGAAAAGATGTGTAGCAATATGGAAGAGGTGAAAGCGCGTGGTGGAAAAATAATTGCAATTACTACTAAAGGCAATGAAGATTTGAACGATATTGTTTCTGATACGATTTATATTCCAAAAACGCTGGAAATGTTGACGCCGGTGCTTGCCTGTATTCCGCTATATCTATTTGCCGCCTATGTCGGAATCGAACGCGGACTCGACATCGATAAACCGAGGAATTTGGCAAAGAGTGTAACAGTGGAATAAGAAGATAAGAGTCGTTTAAGAAGTATTGACACAAATTTGTTTTTTTTTGTTATATTGCAGGCATGGGGGTGATAGAAAAATAAGTATAAACATATAAAGAAAAAAAACAAAGGCACAATCTAAAACAAAAAAATAGCGAGTTGATAAATTGAAGAAGAAAATAATCATATTAGCAGCTTTAATATTTCTGTGTATAGCATGTGTTTCGGCAGAAGCTAAGATATATTATCAATTTGCTGGGCATGATGCTGTAAGATACGAGCATAGTGATATCTCTCCATCTCTGCAGCCCTATATTGATCATGTTGAGTATGATTTGGCTTCAGCTCCGGGAGTAGGTGCAAGACTGTATTTTACAAGTTACGGTAAAAATTGTATTCGTTATCTTAGACCTGGCGTCTTAGATGCTGTAACTAATGCAGTTATGTCGGCTCCTGAATGGAGCGATGATAGATCTGTAGCTTCTGTAAGGTGCGAGATATATCAACATGCTACATGGCCAAACCGAATGGTAGTAGACATTGAATATTATTATAGAGACTTAAAGTCTTGGGAGGTACCCTATAATAGTTTATAAATTGGATGTCTATGGATTATTGGGAAAGAATTAAAAGTCTTTCCCGCTTCATTTTTTAAAATTAAAATCTTAAAGATATGATAAAAAACTTTCTAGGGGGCAAGATTTTTACATTTTTCTTTCTTATTATTTTTCTGTTTAATATCTTTTTGTTTGGTTATGTTGAATATTATAATTTTAAATATGAAGGATATAATTATGAGGTTTTAAATGATTCGAGCTCAATAGAATTGTGTTCAAATTTTTACGAACCTCTAGGTGGTTTTAATCTTTACATTAATATTTTTTCAATTAGCTTTATACTGATAGAAATTTCTGTTTTTTTGCTTTTTGTGCTTTTGCTATCTTATTTTTTTAAAAGTAAATATATTAGTTGCAATTCATATCAGATCATTTTGTCTTTATCCCTTATTTTTTTATCTGGTATCTTGCTGTTTGGATCGTGGACTGGGGTTGATGTTGCTTTTTATAATTACATAAAGATGTATTGTTGATATAATTGCATAATTAAGATCACAAAATAAAGCCCGCTTCTGCGGGTTTTAGAGTATAATATTATTACATAAAACTAGATTTTTTCTCTTCTGATATCCGCGCCGATTTTTTCTAGTCGTTCTTCAATCTTTTCGTAGCCGCGGTCTACTTGTTCAATGCCAGAAATATTGCTCTGTCCTTGTGCGAGGAGGGCGGCGATAATCATTGTGGCCCCGGCGCGCAGGTCAAAACTGGTAATATCTTTTCCATAGAGAGGCGTTGGTCCGGTGATGATGGCGCGGTGTGGATCACAGATGACGGCGTTGGCGCCCATTTTAGATAGCTCGTTGATATAGTTCATTCTGCCTTCATAAAGCGTATCGTGGATAAGAGTATTCCCTTCAGTCTGAGTTGCCAGAACGGCGAAAGGCGCCTGCAGGTCAGTCGGCACGCCAGGATAAGTGCGAGCCTCTATCTTGGAAAGAGTCCCGAGTTTTGAGGCCGGTCTTATATGGAGGCTATCTTCTCCTACATCAAAAACGATTCCTGCTTCTTTGATTTTTTCAAGGACTAAATCCAAATCATTTGGGGCGACATTTTTTATAAGCACATCTCCTCTGGTTGCTCCGGCGGCGATGGCAAAAGTTCCGGCCTCGATCGGATCGGGTTGGATGGAGTGTTTTGCCCCATGGAGTTTTTCAACTCCTTCTATCTGGATGGTATGAAAACCGCAACCTTTGATGTTAGCACCCATCTTGCGGAGGAACCTGCCCAAGTCTTGTACATGTGGTTCGATGGCGGCAGTGCGAATCGTGGTAGTTCCTTCTGCCAGGGTGGCGGCCATCATCAGATTTTCAGTGGCAGTCACAGAGAATTCTTTGAGTACGATTTTTTTGCCGATCAATCTGTCGGCTTCGAGATAATAAAAGTGTTCATCTTGAGTTATGGTAGCACCTAAAGCTTCCAAAGCCTCGAAATGTGTTCCGATCGGTCTGGCACCGATAATACATCCACCCGGTTGTTTGATCTTGAATTTTTTAAATCTTGCCAAGAGGCTTCCTAGAAGAAGAATCGAAGATCTCATGTGTCCCACTATGGCAAAATCCATTTTTTCTGGGTCAACATTGTCGCCGGCCTTCACGCGTACTGTCCGTTCTCCGACGCGTTCCACTTCGACCCCCATGCTTTGCAAAATTTCAAGCATCTTCATCACATCGGTGATGAGTGGTACATTATCGATAATACATTCATCTTTGGTAAGCAAACAGGCGGAGAGGATCGGTGTGGTGGCATTTTTGGAGCCTCGGACTTCAATTTCTCCCTTTAGCGATTTTCCTCCGTTTATGATAAATTTTTCCATCAGCTGTTTTTATGGTTTACGGTTTAATGGTATAATATAAAGGATGAATTGACAAGGAATAAAATAGTAGTATTTTATAGCTTACACGGGAGTAAATAAACTAGAATAAATTATGAGAAATAAAAAAATCGTTTGTTTCGGGGGTGGAAGCGCGATGCCGCAAGTCATTCTGGAAACGCTTAAAAAATATCCTGCTGAGATCACTTCCGTAACTTCGATGGCGGACGATGGCGGCTCAACCGGGCAGCTCAGGCGTGATTTTGGTGTGGCGGCGCCGGGGGATATCCGTAGACATATCTTGGCTTTCTCCGATGCACCTAAGTGGAAGAAAGATCTATGGGGTTTCCGTTTCGGGAACGAAGAATTTGAGGGCGGACACAAGGGGCACAGTTTTGGGAATGTTTTTATTGTGGGACTTTCGAGAAATATAAAAAACTATGGCGATGTTTTGGAAAAGTGTCGTCAGTTTATGGAGATCTCAAAAAAATATAAGGCGCTTCCGGCAACGATGGGAAACATAACTCTTTGTGCGGAATTAGAAGATGGGCAAATTGTGGAAGGCGAGAGCGCTATTGATGTTCCAAAAGATCGGGATGCAAACTTGAAAATCAAGAAAATATTCTTGAAGTCGCAGGCCAAGGCCTATCCCGAGGTTCTTTCGGAAATCAAAAAAGCGGATTTTCTTGTATTCGGTCCGGGCGATCTCTATTCATCTATTTTGCCGTGCTTTTTGCCGTTGGGAATAAAGAAGGCGATTGCATCATCACGGGCGCAAAAGATTCTTGTTTCGAATATCATGAATAAAAAAGGGGAGACAGGAGGATTTTCTGTGGAAGAGTTTGCAAGAGAGACGGAGAAATATATCGGCACTGAGCTGGATTTTGTGTTGTATAACAAGGATATTCCCGACAATACTTTGGTGCAAAAAAAGAGGAAAGAAGACGCTTCTATTCTCGACTCCGTGGAATTTAGTGGCAATCTGGACAGGGAAAGATTTATCGGTGCTAATCTTGTAAAAAGAGATACGGTTTCTCACGATCCGGCGAAGACAGGTAGGGCGATTTGGAAATTGATGAATTGATAGGTTATTCTCGGTCATTTATCGCTTTCATTTTCGGTCATTTATCGCTTTCATTTCAGGCTTGTCGAAAAATCGCTTTATTATATCTAAACCCTAAAATATAGGGCAGGTGGCAGTGAAGAGGTACTTTAACTGCGCTATCACTCCGCTCAGGATGACAAATATCAATTTAAGTAAAATATAAAATGAAAATACTTCTAACAGGCGGAGGAACGGGCGGACATCTGATTCCGCTTTTGTCGGTGGTTTCGGAAATCAAGAAGCGCGATGCGGATGCCGAGTTCTTGTTCGTGGGGCCGAAGAGCGATTTTAATGAGAGTCTCAGAGAAGCGGGGATTGAGGTCAAAGAAGTAAAAGCAGGCAAGTTGCGTAGGTATTTCTCTTTGCAGAATTTTTCGGACATATTCAAAGTGCTGGTCGGAATCGACGAGGCATTTTTCCATATATTGAAATTCAAGCCTGATGTCGTTTTTAGCAAAGGCGGATTTGCGTCTGTGCCGGCAGTCGTGGCGGCTTCGTATCTTCGCATTCCGATTCTCACGCACGAGTCCGACACCGTGCCGGGACTTTCAAACAAGATTATCGGACGCTTGGCGAAAAAAGTGTTCATTTCTTTTCCCCAGAGCCGCAATTATTTCTTGGATAGTAAGATCATCGTTTCTGGAAATCCGATTCGAGAAGACATTTTGGAGGGCGATAAGCCTTACGCGCGAAGATTTTTCGGATTATTGGAAAATCTGCCGGTTGTTTTAGTTTTTGGTGGCAGCCAAGGCGCACAAAAAATCAATGAACTATTACTCGGGTCTTTGGATGAGATACTTTTTGAATTTCAGGTCATCCATATATGTGGAAATAGGAATTTCAAGGAGATAAAAGAACGGACGGATGCGCTTGATTTAAAATATAGGGATCGTTATAGGGCATATCCTTATCTCGGTGAGGAAATGAAGGACGCGTTTGCGCTTGCCGATTTTGTCGTTTCTCGTGCGGGTGCGAGTTCTCTTTCGGAAATCATCGCGCTTGAAAAACCGAGTCTTATTATTCCTCTTCCGTCGGCGGCAAATAATCACCAGTATCACAACGCAAAATATTTTGCCGATCAGGGGATGATAATGCTTGCGGAAGAAAAAGATCTGAGTAGCGGCAAGTTTTTGGAGAAGATGGAAGAGTTGAAAGGGAAAGAAAACGAGACTAAAGATAGTCTTCAGAAACACAATGCTTCTCTCGGAAATAAAAAACCATCGGAAATCATCGCGGAGGAGATTTTGAAGTTTAAATAAAGATTATAAAAATGTCTAGGATTGTTAAAGCTTATAAAGATTTAGATGATATAGTTGTCTTTGAAAAATTGATTTGTTTTGGTCTTTTTCCAGAAAAAATCAAAGATATCCTGACCTCTGAACAATATGGTCAATGGGTTATAAATAATAAGATAAAAAAGTATCTCTATAAAAAGAAACAGAGTTTTTCTCCTGTTGCTTTTAAATTAACCAGGAATAATAATATTCCGAGGGTCTTGTCCATTCCTCATCCTGTCGCTTATACCGAACTCTGTTTTTGCATAAAAGATAATTGGAATAATATTAATAAAACAATCGGCAAAGTGTCCAACTATCCAGATACGAGTATTATAGTGCCAAAGCTAAATAATAAGAACGGTAGACTAGTTTCTTTTGGGTCGTATGGAAAAAATAAGCAAGAAAACTTTATTAAATTGCAGAAACAATCGGGAAAAAAATATGTGGTTTTCGCTGATATCTCAAATTGTTTTTCTTCTATTTATTCTCATTCTATTAGTTGGGCATTAGCTGGGAAGAAAGAAGCAAAAAAGAATCGTAATGATAAAAAGAAATGGTATAATGAGCTAGATTATTATGTAAGAAGGATGAAAAATGATGAAACTTCCGGTATTCTTATTGGTCCGGATACTTCTAATGTAATTTCAGAAATAATACTTTCGGCCGTTGATAAAGAATTATCCTCTTATAGTTATGTTCGTTATATTGATGATTACATCTGTTATTGCGAATCATTAGAGAAAGCAAATAGTTTTATAAAAGATTTAAGTGGTAATTTGGATACTTATTGTTTAGGTCTAAACTCTCAAAAAACAGAAATTCTAGAACTGCCTTTAGCTCAAAGTACAGACTGGATTAATCTCCTACAAGAATTCAGTGAAGCTAATTTGAATAAGATTCTGGATATTTCTCAAAAAAACAAGATTATTAGCTTTCTTGACTTAGCAACTACCCTTTTTAAGAATGGGAACAATACCCATTCAATTAAGTATGCAATGAAGATGCTTTCTTGTAAGTATTATCTTGATTATGATTCTTATAGAATAGTTCTTAAATATTTTGGGAATTTAACATTTTTATATCCATATAATATAGATTCTTTTGATAAATTATTTTCTATAGGAAACGCTTTGGACGAAAAAAAATTCAAGAAAGATGCCGAAGATATAATCGAACTTCTTCTAAATGAACATATCTATTCTAGAAAGTCTGATATTATGGCATGGACTTTGTTCTTGGCGATAAAATATGACCTTGCTATTAAAAATCTTACTAAAAAAAGGAATGCGATTATTCTTTCTAGAGACTGTGTACCCACTCTTATGTTTTTCGCTTATGATAAATGTAAAGGGAACGATTACAAAAACTATTATTATAAGATAATAAGAGAGTTAATTAAAGATGATGTTCAGTCAGAATGGTGGATTTATATTTATGAAGTTTTTCGTTCTGATCAAAAAAAATTTAGAAAATCATTTAGAAAAGCACTGGCAGATGGAAATGTAAATTATTTTGATTTTTACGAAAAGATGGCTAAGGATGGTGTATCTTTTCTAAATGTTATTATTTTAGATAAACTTTAGAATAATCTTTATTTTTTTCATCTTTTAAACTATACTAGAAACAGTCTAAAATCTATTTATCAGTTAAATAAAGGAAATGAATTCAAGAGAACTGAGAGAGAGGTATATCAATTTTTTCATATCAAAGGGGCATAAGAGGATTCCGTCGGCTTCGGTGGTGCCGGAGAATGATCCGACGGTGCTTTTTACGACAGCGGGTATGCATCCGCTGGTGCCGTATCTTTTGGGGGAGAAACATCCAGAGGGGGCGCGATTAACTAGCGTGCAGAAATGTGTCAGGACGGGGGATATCGAGGATGTTGGTGACAGTACTCATAACACTTTTTTCGAGATGCTCGGCAATTGGTCGCTCGGGGATTATTTCAAGGACGAGTCCATTCGCTGGAGCTTTGAATTCCTGACGGACGAAAAATATCTAGGAATAGATCCTAAGCGTTTGAAAGTTACGGTATTCGAGGGTGACGAAGATGCGCCAAAAGACGAAGAGTCGATAAAGATTTGGCAGGAATGTTTTGCGAGCGTGGGTATCGAGGCGAAAGTCTGGGATGGAAAGAATAACGAGGAGGCAAAAATCTTTCCGCTTCCGAAAGATGATAACTGGTGGGGTCCGGCGGGCATTACCGGTCCGTGCGGTCCGGATACGGAAATTTTTATCGATCTCGGGAAATCGACGAATTATGATACTTGTCCGAATGGAAGCGATTGTAAACCGGGATGTCACTGCGGCAGATATGTGGAAATCTGGAATAATGTTTTTATGCAATATAACAAGAATGCGGAAGGGGGGTTCGAGCCGCTTTCTCAGCAGAATGTGGACACAGGGATGGGGTTAGAGAGGACACTCGCAATGCTCAACGGTTTTGATAATATTTATGAGAGCGATGTTTTGAAGCCGATCGTAGATAAGGTGAAGGAACTTTCTAATACGCCCCTCACTCCAACCCTCTCCCCGAAGAGCGAGGGAGAAATACAAAACACTGCGAAGGGAGATGGGGAGCTGCAGGATGCTGAAAAAAATAAAGCAGCGCGCATCGTTGCCGACCATATCCGCACTTCGGTCTTTATGATTTCCGATGGGGTCGTGCCGTCCAATCTGGATCGCGGATATATTCTGAGACGGCTTATCCGCCGGGCAATAAGGAGCGCGAGGAATTTACAGACACAGGAGAAATTCTTGATTGAATTGGTAGATGTCATCTTAGGAATTTATGGCGAAGAATATCCGGCACTTATTGAGAATAAAACAAAGATTATTGATGAATTGGAGAAAGAAGAAGAGAAATTTGGGAAGACTTTGGAAATGGGGCTGAGAGAATTGGAAAAATTGGAAGATATTAATGGAGAGAAGGCTTTTAATATATTTCAAACTTACGGTTTTCCTTATGAGATGATAATCGAGGAAATCGAGAAGCGTGGAATGGAATTTGATAGCATAAAACTCAAGGACGAATTTGATGAGAGTTTTCATAATCATCAGGATCTTTCTCGTACGGCTTCGGCTGGAAAGTTCAAAGGTGGACTTGCTGATAACAGCGAAGAGACGACACGACTTCATACTGCAGCGCATCTTCTCCTGCAGGCGCTTCGTTTGGTTTTGGGTGACCATGTCTTTCAAAAGGGAAGTAATATAACTGCGGAAAGGCTGAGGTTCGATTTTTCACATCCGGAGAAGATGACTGATGAAGAAAAGAAAAAAGTTGAGGCGATTGTGAATGAACAAATCAAGAAAGCTCTTCCGGTTAGGTGCGAAGAGATGGGTTTGGAAGATGCCAAGCGTTTGGGCGCGATGGGGGTCTTTGAGTCTAAATATGGCGAGAAAGTGAAGGTCTATGTGATGGGCGATGACGAGAAAGGCGTGTTTTCTAAAGAAATCTGTGGCGGTCCGCATGTCGAGAACACTTCCGAATTGGGACGCTTTCGTATCGCGAAAGAAGAATCTTCTTCTGCCGGAGTAAGAAGAATCAAGGCGGTTTTAGAATAGCTTCATCTCTCTTGTGGAAGTCCTTATTTGCGGGAGCAGGTTTAAACCTGCTCTCCTAGGTTCTTTTTTGAAATAAAATACTATTTAATTCTAAAATCTTATGCCATCCATAAGAATATCCAAAGAGTTAAATTCCGAAATATACTTTATAACTTTTACGGTGAAGAACTGGTACTACATCTTTGACAGACATAATCGCTTTAAAATTCTTGCCGATTCTATAAAATATTGTCAGAAGCACAAAAGTCTGAAGTTGTACGCTTATGTTTTTATGGTAAATCATGTTCATATGATAGTGTCGGCACCTGATATGATTGCTTTTGTAAGGGATTTTAAGAGATATACTGCTAGTGAAATTATCAAAAATATTATTGCAACCGAGCCGGATGTAATAAAATTATTTCAAGCTAATGAAAAATGGGAATTCTGGCAAAAGACTAATATGCCGAAAATTATAGAATCGGAAGATTATTTTAAGCAAAAGATAAATTATATTCATAACAATCCAGTAAGGAAGCAATACATACAAGTTCCCGAGCATTGGTTCTGGTCTTCTGCGAATCCGACAAGTGTGATAGAAGTTGAAAATACCGAGTTTTAGAATTTTTAAGTAGCAGGTTTAAACCTGCTCCCGCGTTAAGGCTGTTTCTTGGGGGGGGCTAATTCTGTAAAAATAGCATATAAGCGAATGGCAGATAAAAATAAAAAATTTCGCTTTGTCGTGCATGAGCATCATGCCTCGCATCTTCATTTTGATTTTCGCTTGGAGATGCAAGATGATGGAGGTGAGTGGGTGCTCAGGTCTTGGGCGGTGCCTAAGAACCTTTCACATGAGGTCGGAGTAAAAAGACTGGCCATCGCGGTCGAGGATCATCCAGTTGATTATATCGATTTTGAGGGCGTAATTGAGGAAGGTTATGGCGCAGGAGAGGTTAAGATATTTGATAGCGGTGAATATGAATTTCTGGAAATTGGGAAAAATAAGGATAATAAGATCAATAAAATTTCTGTTGTGCTTCATGGAGAAATCTTCAAGGGGAATTATGAGCTTATAAAGACTCGCGGCTTCGGATCGGGAAAAAGCAGAGAAAGTAGTTGGCTTGTCTTTTTGAAGAAATAGGTTTATCATAGACTTTGTTCAAGGTCGCTTGGCTCAGTTGGTTAGAGCATACGATTCACATTCGTAAGGTCGGTGGTTCGAGTCCACCAGCGACCACTTGTTCCGTGGGGTCATGGTAATTTAGATTATTTGATAAATCGATATGTCTTTGAGCATGTCTTTTTTATTCCGCATCACTTAAAAATTTATCAAAATGATGCGGAATCGGGATTGGATTTGTTTTTACATCTAAGGGGTTTAGTCGGCGTGTGGTATTTTATTTTGTATATTTTATAAAGTGTTATAGAATGAATTTAAGATTTATTCTTGCAGGTTGCTTAATCCGTTTTGTGCAAATTTCTTATAAAAACAAAAACATGGATGGATTTCAAAATAAAAAATCTTCTAAGTCTTCTAAATTCGATTTGAAAAGTATATTGGTCATTTTGTTTTTTGCTATTCTTTCTGTGATTATAATTCGAAGCTGTTTGGTCAGATTGTTTCCAGAGGATGATGGAGGTTTCATAAACGCGCAGAAAATAGTACTTAGTGATGAAGAAGAAATCAGAGAAGACGGCAAGACTGCGCTCGAAATTGCAGGGTATTTTTGTCTTAAGGAGGGATATAATGTGGATCAGCCTCTTTTTTTGAATGCCGACGATGACGAGGATAGTGAGGTTGCGGGGGTGTGCTGGGAGGGGGATAACTATGATAGAGAGGGACTGCTGTTCGTTTTGGATAAGCAGGAAGGGGAATATGCCGTTATGACAAAAAAGGAAGACTCCGTTGAGCATCAGAGACAAAAGAATTTTGAGAATATTGATGTTGTGGATATAGACGAGGATGGTTTGGAAGAGATTGTCTATGGAGAGCGCGGGTGGTCGATTTCGGGTAGCGATTTATACCTATATTTATATTCTCCTAAATATGATGAATGGTTTTATCGCGTGGATAAGAAGGACCTTAAAATTGTCGATGAGGAAACTGTGACTAACGAGAAGACGGAATATTCTGAAAATCTTGCCGAAGGGGAATATCCAGCAATCAAGTCTTTTCTTGTCAGTCATTTCGTGGCGGGAGATGGGAGTGGAATATTTGCGACAGGAGAGGAAGATGGGAGTGAAGTGCAGGTAGAAGAATATAATTTATGTGCAAATGATAAAGAAGAAGACCTTAGTACGAAATATTACGAATATAAGCTGGTTTTTTATGAACCGTATTCTATCGAGAATTACGAGCAGAAGCTTGTCCGTAAAAATCGGGATACTGGGGAAGAAACCATTATTGTGAAGAGCATAAAAGAGTCCTTGCCGGAGCTTAAGGAACAATTCAACTTAATCCTTGTGGATTTTGCTCAGCCGAATGATTCGGATAAGGTCTTTTTTCGTTCGGTTTATTCTGAGACTGATAATGGTAGTGGGTACATATATGTTTTTGATGTGAATGGCTGCAGTTTTACAAAATCGAAATTAAACGAGGTATTTGATAATTTTCAGGGATATTATGAAACATCTCCGAATAATGAAAAGGCTTTATGGATTCCGGATGATAACCCCTTCTCAGAGCAAGAAATGTGCAGTTGGAAGATGCAATCTCTGCAGTTGGTAAGCCTTTCAGAAGAAAAGACTGAAAATGTCTTGAATTTATCTGGCAATGAGACATTCGGGCCTATGTGTTATCTCGGTTGTTCTTTTGATGTTCATTGGGTTGATGACACTAAAATAAAATATGCAGTACTTGATCAATCAAAATGGAATGAAAAATCCGATTGTTCCTCGGAAAGCGCCGCCAATGAGGCTTTTATGGAATATCGGCAATATAATCTGCAAAATTGACACCCATAACTTTTTATAATATAATAGCCGAGTGAAAGGAAAAGGAAAAATTCGCCAGCCTCGAAGGCTGGTGGTTTATGTCTATCCAATAAGCTTTAAAATTAATTTAAGTTAAGAAAAAATATGCCAAGACAATACCCCATGGATAAGGTACGAAACTTCGGAATCATCGCTCATATCGATGCCGGAAAGACGACTACCTCTGAGAGAATTTTGTTTTTTACCGGAGTGAGCCACAAAATCGGAGAAGTACACAACGGTGAAGCAACTATGGACTGGATGGAACAGGAGCAGGAAAGAGGGATTACAATCACTTCTGCTGCTACTACTTGTATTTGGAAGGATCATCAATTCAACTTGATTGATACTCCGGGGCATGTAGATTTCACTGTGGAGGTGGAGCGAAGTTTGCGTGTGCTTGATGGTGGAGTTGTAGTTTTTGATGGAGTCGCTGGTGTAGAATCTCAGAGTGAGACTGTGTGGCATCAGGCGGACAAATATGTCGTGCCAAGAATTTGCTTTATAAATAAGATGGATCGCATAGGGGCTGATTTTTATCGAAGTTTTGATTCTATTTTGGAAAGGCTCAACAGGAATGCGGTTGCAGTTCAACTCCCAATTGGAATCGAAGAAAATTTTGAAGGAGCCGTGGACTTAGTCAGGAGAAAGGCCTATCGTTTTGAGGGAGCAAATGGAGAGGCTGTGGTAGAAGGAGAAGTTCCTGAAGATATGAAGGAAAAAGTTGAAGAATGGAGATCTCTTTTGGTGGAAAAAGTTGCCGAGTTCAACGACGATCTTATGGAAAAATATCTTGCCAGCGAAGAAATTACGGAAGAGGAACTGGTAAAGGGTATAAGAAAAGCAACCATCAACACTCAGCTTTTTCCTGTATATTGCGGAACTGCTCTTAAGAATAAAGGAGTTCAGCCAGTACTGGACGGAGTCATTGCTTATCTTCCGTCTCCAATTGATGTGCCTGCTATCAAAGGGATTGATCCCAAAACTGAGCAAGAAGTTGAGAGAAAAACTGATGACAATGAGCCTCTTTCTATTTTGGCTTTCAAGGTCGCTACTGATCCCTTTGTTGGACAGCTGACTTTTTTCAGGGTATACTCTGGGGTTTTGAAGACTGGAACCTATGTCTTGAATTCTAGTACCGGGGAAAGAGAAAGAATCAGTCGTATCCTTCGAATGCACGCTAATCACCGCGAGGAGATTACAGAGGTTTATGCCGGAGGAATCGCGGCTACCGTCGGACTTAAAAATACCACGACTGGAAATACTTTGTGCGACGAAAAATTCCCGGTTATCTTAGAACAAATGACTTTTCCTGATCCAGTTATGCAGGTGGCTATCGAGCCAAAGACTAAAGCTGACCAGGAAAAGATGGGCTTCGGACTCAAGAAACTTGCTGATGAAGATCCTACATTTAAGGTTCATACTGATGAAGAAACTGGACAGACTATCATTGCTGGAATGGGAGAGCTTCACTTGGAAGTTCTCGTGGACAGGCTTATGCGTGAGATGAAGGTAGAAGCCAATGTCGGAAAGCCTAGGGTAGCATATCGTGAAGCTATCAAAGGAAATTCTGAAGCTGAAGGAAAATATGTACGTCAGTCAGGTGGACGTGGACAATACGGACATTGTTGGATTCGCATCGAACCGCTTGAAGAGGGCAAGGGATTCGAGTTTGTCAATGAAATCAAGGGAGGTGTTATTCCTCAGGAATATATCAAACCTATTCAGAAGGGAATTGAAGAAGCAATGGCAAGAGGTGTTCTCGCCGGCTATCCTGTTATCGACATCAAGGCAACCGTTTACGATGGATCTTACCACGAAGTTGACTCTTCTGAAGCTGCTTTCAAGATTGCCGGATCCCTCGCTTTTCAGTCGGCTTTTAAAAAGGCTGATCCTATGATTCTTGAACCTATAATGAAGGTCGAGGTCGTTACTCCAGAGCAGTTTATGGGTGACATTGTTGGTGATTTGAGCTCCAAGCGTGGACAGATCGAGAATATGGGTGACCGCGGAAATGGCATTAAAGTCATTACTGCTCATGTGCCTTTGAATTCTATGTTTGGCTATTCAACCCAGATCCGTTCTATGAGTCAGGGAAGAGCAAGTTACTCAATGGAATTTGAGAAGTACGAAGAACTTCCAAAGAATCTCGCTCTTGAACTTATGGAGAAGAACAAATAAATATTTTTTCAGATATTTTGCAAAAAGCATACCTTCGTGGTATGCTTTTATTTTGTAGAGAATAAACTCTGAAAAATGAAGAGAAGAAAGATTTGGTATCAAAAATATCTTTTCAAGAATCACTTCAAGTCTTATAAAGATTGGGATGATTTTAATCCGTCTTCGGACTGGAAGTACTCAGTGCGTTATGGGTCTGATGCGCTCATATGCCGGAATCCGGAGTGTCCTCGGGAGCAGATGCCGATCAGCGAACACGAGGCTTATTATTATTTCGCCAAGCGGCATTTCTGGAGGCGTGTAGTTTTGAGTGTTTCGTATGCACTTAAATTCCGGAGATTGGATAGGAATAAGGGAGGGTGTTATATTTGTCCTTTCTGTGGAAGTGAAGATATCGGCGAATTCAAGCAGTCGGTTTCTTTTACGAGGGATCCTAGGATTAGAGCGTACAAGAAAGATTCTGGAAAGAGTTGGATAAGAAAATAGGGACTGATTCAGGGTAGACAGTATTTTGTTTGACCTGTGGCAGAGAAAATGCTAATCTTCAACATAGAGAAGTTATATTTATTTTATGCAGGATTCATCCGTCGACGAGATAAAATCAAAACTAAGTATTGAAGATGTGGTGGGTGGTTATTTGCAACTTCAGCGTGCCGGAAGAAATCTGAAAGCTTGTTGTCCGTTTCATAACGAAAAATCACCTTCTTTTATAGTGAGTCCAGAAAGGCAAACCTGGCATTGTTTCGGCTGCGGCGAGGGTGGAGATATTTTTTCGTTCGTTATGAAAATAGAGGGCGTCGAGTTTATAGATTCGTTAAAACTGCTCGCAGAAAAAGCCGGAGTTCAACTACAAAAAACAGAATACAGGGGTGTTAGTGAAAAAGGTGTCTTGCTGGAGATAGTTGATCTTTCTAAAAGATTTTATAGAGAATGTCTTAAAATAAAAGGGGGCAAAAAGGCGTATGAATATTTAGAAGGGCGAGGTATTTCAGGAGAGATAATCACGAAGTTTGAGTTGGGGTTCGCTCCAGATTCGTGGCATCTGTTGAGCGAATATCTGATTAAGAAAGGTTTTAAAGAAAAGGATATTTTGCTTGCCGGAATGGCGGTAAAAAACGAAAAGGGAAAAGTTTATGATCGATTCCGGGGAAGAATTATGTTCCCGATAAATAATATTTCCGGACAGACGATAGGTTTCAGTTCTCGCGTGATGCCAGGAGGGGACGAGTCGAGCGCCAAGTACATCAATACGCCGGAGACTCCGATTTATAACAAGGGCAGGGTTCTTTATGGTCTGGATAAGTCAAAAATCCCGATAAGGCAGAAAGATCAGTGTATTATGGTAGAAGGGAATGTGGATGTAATTGCTTCCTTTCAGGCGGGAGTTGAGAATGTGACGGCGACTTCAGGGACGGCGCTCACGGAGGAGCAGCTTCGAATCATAAAAAGGTACACAAACAACATAGTTTTTTCTTTCGATATGGATGCGGCGGGAGTGAAAGCTTCAGGTCGGGGGATAGATATGGCCCTGGCGGAAGGGATGAATGTCAGCGTCATAAGAGTTCCTGGAGACAAGGACCCGGCCGATTGTGTTAAGAGCGATCCGGAGTTGTGGCGCAGCGCGGCAGAAAAAACAATCAAGGTGATGGATTTTTATTTTGAGAGTGTTTTTGATAAATACGATAAAGGGGATATAGAAGGTAAGAAAAAGATTGCACAGGAACTGCTTACGATGATTGCCAGAATTTCCAACAGGATTGAACAGAGCTTTTATTTACAGAAATTGTCATCAGAAATCGGAATCGAAGAAAATGTTTTAGAAGAGGTGCTGCGGGAAACGAACAAAAGACAAAAAACAGGCGGAACGGAAAGAAAGAAAACAGAAGCCTCTCCGGTAAAGGTAAGCAGAGAATTCAAACTTCAGGAGAGCTTGCTCGGGCTTGTGATTGCTAGCCCGGAAAAGTTCAGCATACTTTTCGGGGAGCTGGACCAAATTTTAGAAGATGAGATTTTTTTGAATATATATAATGAAATAAAAGGGTACTATAAGCAGAAAGGGTCGCTTACAAAAGAGGATTTGGAACAAATAAGAAAAAAGATAGCGGATAAGGATTCTTGTCCGAAAGGTTCCATAAATCCCGGCTTTGTATTTGATGCTGCCGTTTTTAGTATTGAATCTCATCTGGACGAGGAAGGGTTTGATCTTTCCAAAGAAGCAGAAAAATGCGTTTCTAGTCTTAAAGAGATTTTCATCAAAAGGGGACTCAGGGACACTGAATTACGCATAAAAAAAGCCGAAAAAGAAAATGACGGTGCGCTTCTTGAAAAACTTTTCAAAGAACAATCCCGACTGATGGATGAATTAGGAACGATAGGTTTTTGATCGTTATTTTGATTTTAATTTTTATCTAGAATAATTATGAGGTCAGATAAAAACAAAAAAAGCCAAGGCAGTAAAGTCTTGAAAAAGGTGGTGAAAAAGTCTTCTGCTAAAGAAAGTAAGGCCGTAAAGCTTATGGGCAAGAAAGTGGTGGTGAAAAAAACAGCGAAGGTGTCAGGGCAAGTAATATATAAGAAAAAAGTGATGAAAAAGGAAGGGATGGTAGTAAAAAAAGCGGAGAAGGTTGTACCGGCTAAGAAAGTGAAAAAAACTCCTATCTCGAAAACGAAGGCGGAGAAGATTGTAAAAAAACCGATTGCGGCGAAGAAACTGTCTGCCAAAATAAAGCCCTCTGTGAAGATCAATAAGGCACTTGAAGTGACAAAAAAAGTTGAACTCAAAGAAAACGAAATGGGCAATGTCGTTCTTACGGATGAAGATAAGAAGCTGGCAGAACTTATGAATCGTGGTAAATCTAAAGGTTTTGTGACAGAGCAGGAGATAATCCATATATTTCCTGACATTGAAGAAGATATTGAAAGACTCGAGGAAATCTATGATGAATTGGAGAAGCAGAACATAAAAATAGAGGAATCGGTGGACATAATCGATTTATCAGAAGAGGCTGCTGACGAGAGCAAAAAGACAAAGAAGGAAGTTGAAAATGAGATGAAAAATCTCTCCTTGGATAACATCTCAAACGATTCGGTACAGATGTATCTTCGAGAAATCGGAAGGGTCCCTCTTTTGTCGGGAGATGAAGAGATTATGCTTGCCAAGAGAAAGGAAAAGGGAGATGTCGCGGCAAGACAGCAGCTGGCAGAGGCGAATTTGCGTTTGGTTGTAAGTATCGCCAAAAAATATGTCGGTCGAAGCTCTAACTTGAGCCTTTTGGATCTGATACAAGAGGGGAATATCGGGCTTTTCCGTGCGGTAGAAAAATTTGATTATAAGAAAGGATATAAATTTTCGACTTATGCGACATGGTGGATTCGTCAGGCAATCACGCGTGCCATTGCTGATCAATCAAGAACGATCAGGATTCCAGTGCATATGGTGGAGACAATTAATAAGTTTTCTCAGGTGGTAAGGCGACTGGTGCAGGATTTGGGGCGCGAGCCGTTGCCGGAGGAAATCGCTTCGGAAATGGACATTGAGGTGGAGAAAGTTCGTCACATCATGAAAATTTCACAGGATACGATTTCTTTGGAAACTTCAATCGGTGAAGATGACGACGAAAGTACACTTCGGGATTTTATCGAGGACACAGAGACCGTTCTTCCTTCGCAGATGGCAGGAAGACAGCTTCTAAAAGAATATGTTCGTGAGATACTGGTTGAATTGTCGCCTCGAGAGCAAAAAATCCTAAAAATGCGTTTCGGGCTGGAAGATGGAGTGACTCATACTTTAGAGGAGATCGGGCAGGAATTCGGGGTTACCAGAGAGCGAATCCGTCAGATTGAGGCAAAAGCCCTCGAGCGCATCCGTAAACATCGCAGCGTCAAGAAGTTAATGGATTATTAGACATTTTCGTTTTTAGCTCAGTTTGATCTTTGTTTGGCCTATTGTTTTACAGGGAACGGTTTTTAAGCCGTTTCCTGCGTGTTTTTGTGGCATATTTTGCTTATTTCTGGCTTGTGTATCGAATTTATTTTTTACCTTGACGAAAATCAAAAAAACATTATACTTAAGTTTGTAGTCTGAAAAATACATATTCCGCGATAGCTCAGTGGTAGAGCAGTTGGCTGTTAACCAATTGGTCGGGGGTTCGAGTCCCTCTCGCGGAGCAGTCAATT